>CACZPI010000106.1 GCA_902783005.1 uncultured Ruminococcus sp.
GTTGATCCAGAGCGTGATATCACCGTCCTCGGCATACAGCTCATCGCGGAAGTCCTGCGGCGTAATTTCATCACCCCAAAAGCTCTCTGAGTCGATAGGACCTTCGAGCCGGAGGACTCTGCCGCCGCTGTCATCGTGAATCCAGTTCCAGAATTTCTGCATTTCACATACCCCCATTTCTACGTTTTGTCCTGCGTTTCTGTCGCAGGAGTCTGTCATCGGTTTCCTCGTCCGGTGTATCTTCGGTTTCCGTTTGATCGTCTGTCTCATCCTCCTGCGGAGCATTCAGATCATACGCTGCACCGGCATCCTGCAGCTTATTGTAGCTGCCGTTCAGATAGTAGTCATTGCCGCCCTGATCGTCCGGAATCAAGTCCATATTTTCAAGACGGCGAACATCGTTGGGCGACATAAATCCGTTGCCGACACCGATAGCATAAGCGTTCATACGGCTCTGATAATCGCCGCGCATCAGACCGTCCACATTGAACTTCGGAAAATATACATCCTGCTCTTCCTCCAGCAGAAGGTCTTTCATGATGCCCTTTTCAATGCGGATGATCCACGGCATGAGGCTATATTGCACGAATGCGATGCCCTGATGCTCAATGTTATTGAAGGTGCTGCGTTTCAAATCCTGCACCAGATGTGGCGGAACCTGAAACATTCGGCAGATTTCCTCCACATCGAACTCGCGGGTAGATAAAAACTGCGAATCCTCCGGCGGCAGGGAGATCGGCTTATACTGCATACCTTCTTCGAGGACTGCGATGCGGTGTGCGTTGCGTGCGCCGCCGTAAGCCTTTGTCCAGTTGTCACGGATCTTCTGCGGATCTTTCAGCACGCCCGGATGCTCCAAAACGCCTGCCGGTTGTGCGCCGTTTTTGAAGAAGGCGCTTCCGTATCGCTCCACTGCCATCACTGCGCCGAGTGCATTTTTCATCATCGCAATGGGACTGAATCCCACAAGTCCGTTGAATCCCAGACCGGGGATGTGCAAAATTTCATCCCTGCGGAAAATGATATCCTTGTCATGCTCACCGGGCTTTTCATCGGTGTAGGCATGGTAGGTGTAGAACAGATCGCCGGACTTCGGATCACGGTCGATCTCCATGTTCTCCGGCAGCAGCGGATACAGGCCGAGAATCTCGTTCTTGCCGTCACGGACGATCTGGGCATACGCATTGCCCCATAATAAAAGGTGGCACATGAGAGCTTCCCAGAACGAAAACGAGGACATCTCAGGATTCGGCTGCCGGTAGAGTATTTTGTACAGCGGATGATCGGTCGCCATTTCCTTGTCATCGCCCTTGCCGGTGTATCTGTAGAGGTGCAGCGGCAATCCTGCAATCGTATTGGAGAGCAGTCGAACACAGGCATAAACGGTAACGATCTGCATCGCCGTGCGCTCATCGACACGCTCTCCGCTGTGCGTCATGCCGAATACAAACAAGCTGCCTGAGTCGCGGACATTATCCTGAATATCCGGCAGCATCGGTGCATCTCTCGGCTTGCTGATGCCGAGCCAGCTTAATAAGCCCATAGTATCATCCTCCTCATGGATAACAAAAACAGCCCTTCCATTCCGAAAGGCTGTCTTGATTTGAATGTGGGGAACTTACTGCTCCTCCCGTCTGCTGTGCTTTGCCGCCATCAATGCGTCCTTTCTGGCTTTCGCTTCTTCGTAGCGTTCCCGCCATTCCGGATGCTGATCCGCGCTTTTGTAGCTCAGTCGCTTTGCCCAGAAAAGCACATCGTCCCAAGCCTTGCGTTCCTCTGCTGTGAAAATCTTTTTCATGGTAGTGACCTCCCGTTTGTGTTTGTGGTCACATATTACCATACATCCCACCTGATTGCAAGCGGCTAAAACAACAGAAAAATAGGCGTTTTATGATTGCTATTGTTGTGTACATTATGGGTTCAGATAACCACAAGCTCATGATCCGGCTCATCATAAACGCTTCCCTGCATCTCGTGGCGGATACAGCGGTCAAGCGCCATGATCCATGCCACAATACCGTCAATCTTTTCTGTCGATTTCTTTTTACTCGGTTTGATGTTCTCTGCCGCATCAATTTCAGCGACCACATTGCCTGCCATCCAGCGTAGTACAGGGTTGCCTCCGTGAATAAACTGCCCTTCGAGAATGAGCTTGTAAAGCTCCTTCATCGGAGGCGACATATCCTTGAAGCCCATGCCCATCGGAACAACGGTA
>CACZPI010000107.1 GCA_902783005.1 uncultured Ruminococcus sp.
GCAAGGCAGAGACAACGGTCACAAGAATGCTAACCTCAATCGCTGGGGAATGGAAACAATCTCAGGTATTCTTGAAAAGCCCGAATATACTGCCCGAACACTTTACGAAAAACAACTAATGCCTATCTTCAGCACCTTTCAGATGCTGAAGATAATTTCAATATCCTTGTTATAGTGAGAAATATAGATTACATCTATCATTTCTGCCACCAGATCATGTTTCTCCTGAATTGAAAGGTTATCCCAATTGGCAAGAGGTTCTGTCAACGGCTTTGTATCCAGTTCCTTATGCTTGCGTGCTTTGGTCTGCAACTTGCGTTCAAGTTCCGTTTTTTTATTGTGAAGCTCCTTGATCTTCTGCTGAATATACTCAAACACAACATCATCGGCATTAACCATTCTGTCCATGAGATTATGAATATCACCGTCAAGACGAATGATATCTGCTCTTATGCTCTCGGCTTCCATGTCGGGAGTTTCTTTGTGTTTACGGGCAATCTCAAGTGTTTTGATACGCTCACGCATTGCTGCAAGTATCTGCGGTTCCAATTCATAAGGCTTAATGGGATAGCTCCTGCTTACGCAGCCGTTAACGGAATGCCAGTTACTGTCATAAAAATACTTGTAAGTTTTGTTGCCTGACTGCACCCTGCCATCTACTGCGACTGTTTTTCCGCATTCCTTGCATTTAATAAGACCAACAAGCCACGAACTGTGAACCTTCTTATTGCTTGGAAACTTAATACTGTGGGCTTTTTTGTCCTGAACACGAAGCCACGTTTCTGCATCCACAAGTCCTTCGTGATAACCGACCTTCACGTATTTTCCACCATCAGCATTATCATGGATAAAAATACCATGAACACCGTCGTAGGTTTCAACATCGTCAATGATCTCATAGCCGAGCATCTGGAAATACGCATAAACGTTTTTATCCGCCCTAACATACAATGGGTTTGAAAGCATCTGAGACAGTCCTGCAACGGAAAGATTTCCGCTGAACTGTCCTTTTCTGCCGCCATACTGATCCGTTCTCCTGTACTGAACATCGTCATGTTCCCTGAGATATTTCAAAATACCACGCAGCGAGGTTGACGGTTCGGCGTACATATTGAAGATCAGCTTTAATGCCTCTGCCTGTTCGGCAGGAACAAGCACCGAGCCTGTTTTCCCGTTTATCGTCATACGCTGAGGGGCATATCCGAAGTTCAAAGTGCCGCCGGAAAAGAAACCTGTTTCACGGCTTCTTGTGTCATAGGCATCAGCAACTCTGCCAGCGATCGTCTCACGCTCAAATTCTGCAAAATTCAGCAGATTGTTTCGCATCATGCGTCCTTCTTTACTGCTTGTATTGAACGGTTCAGAAAGGGAGTATACCGATACACCCAGTTTGTCCAGTTCCTCGCTTACATTCAGATAGTCACGCAGATTACGGCTGAAGCGGTCATATTTCTTCACGACGATCCTGCTGATCTGACCGTCACGAGCATCACTCATCATCTGCTGAAACGCAGGACGATGTTCTGTATCTTTTCCCGAAAAGCCATTGTCACAATACAGGCGATACTCACAGTCCTCACCTATATACCTGATACATTCCTCCTTCTGTGCTTCGATGGACAAAGAATTGTTATCCCTGTCCGCTACGGAACGGCGGACATAGATTGCCGTTATACCGTTATTGTTTACGATCTTCTTTTTCATAATCGACCTCCGATTTTTGTATCAACTATATTGATATTGCAATCGACAGCCGATCTTGCTATACCTATATCATAGCGCAAATCGGCTGCCAATACAAGTGGTTCACAGAAAAATTTTCTGCGGCTAATTATTCCGATTTGTGCCGAGTAAGAATGTCGTAGATGTGATTGATCTTTTCTTGTCTGATCACATCAGAAACACTCTCAGGGTACTTAACAATAACCTTGATACTGTCAGAGTTCACTGTTACATTAGCTGCCTTCTCTCTGTCTACGGCAGATGTTGTTGTCTCTTTCAATTGTCTCCTTTCCGCCTGCGATCATCTATCTCTACACGCAATGGCTTTTTGTTGCAGGGGCGTTACTCCTGCACAGTAATATTATAGCGCGCACCGTCGAGGTTTGTCCATAGGTATTGCGCCCAAAGTTTCTGTATCTGATTTGTGCGCCCCAGACAGCCTCAGACGGCATTGCTATAATCGTTTTGTTGTCGGATATATTATTAATCCGAGTAAGGATCATTCTTCTCAAAGAAAGAAGTCTGACCGAGCATTTCTTCCTCATCAGCAACATCGGCATAGCTGTTATACGGA
>CACZPI010000108.1 GCA_902783005.1 uncultured Ruminococcus sp.
ATGCCGGTGCTGACGGGGGTGTATCTGATCGCGGCAGGCGTGGTCATTGTCCGGTTCCGTTTCCACATCGGGGAAGCAATTGTGGAAATCTTCCGGTCTGCCTTCGGCTGGCAGCAGGCAGCGGGCGGCATTGCGGGGGCGGCGATCCGGCAGACCGTTTCTGTCGGCGTGCGCAGAGGCGTCTTCTCGAATGAAGCCGGCCTCGGCAGCAGCGGCATGCTCCACAGCGAGGCCGACTGTACAGATCCGCGTGTGCTCGGGGGAATCGGGGTTCTGGAGGTCATTGCAGATACCTTTGTCTGCTGCACCGCGACCGCCCTTGCCGTCCTGACCTCGGGTGCAATGGATTCCGGGGCAGACGGCGCGGCGCTGGTGCTGGCAGCTTTCCACAAGGGGCTGGGGAATGCCGCAGACTGGATCCTTCCGCCGGTCATTGCACTCTTTGCCCTGTGTACCCTCATCGGCTGGAGCCATTGCGGGGCATCGGCGCTCCGGAGCATCGGCGGCGCACGGTTTCTGACGGCATATCGGATTTTATTCTGCATTTTTGCCGTGATCGGCGCGGTCTCGGAGCCGGGTGTGGTGTGGACAATTGCCGACATGGCCAATGCCTGCATGGCCTACTGCAATCTGCCGGGCATTCTCCTGCTGTACCCGAAATACCACAAATAATGCCGCTGCCTGTATATTTTCCACAATCTCCGCCCATACTGTGGAAAACAAGGAAAGGCAGGCACATCCATGCAAGCAATTCTATTTTGTGACAGACAGGCCGATTGTATTCCCCTGCACGACTGCCCGGAGGCGCTGCTTCCGGTCTGCGGCAAGCCGATGCTGGCGATCTTGCTGCAATATCTGGAAACACACGGCTTCACCGGCGCGGTGCTGGTCGCCGCAGACAGCCGGGTGCAGCGTCTTCCCGACACGATCCCCTTGCAGATGCCCGTGCGCTTTGTGCGTTCCCTTGCAGCCCTGCGCACGGAGGAATGCGCCGTGCTGCTGCGGCGGCTGTGCATTCCGGACTGGGATATGGGGGAGCTGCATGCGCTGTGTGCAAAGGGCGCGGCAAGACTGACCGATGCACACGGCACCCCGCTGCATGCGGAGGTGCATCCGGCAGGCTCCTCCCTTCTGGAACCGGAGGAAACGGCAGTCATCCGGGAATCGCGCTTTCTTCGTGCCTCGGATCCGGCGGAATACCGGGCATTGCAGCAGCATCTTCTTGCATGCGGCACCGGGCAGCAGACCGGTGAAGGGCTCCGCGCAGATGCCACGGCAAAATGCGGACGCGGCTGCATCATCGGGAATGACTGCGTGCTCGGGGCGCATGTCCTTCTGGAGGATACCGTCCTCGGAGACGGCGTGCAGATCGGGGACAATGCCGTGCTGACCGGCTGCGTGGTCTGCCGGGGCGCTTTGATCGAAGCAGGAGCGCATCTTGAAGGCAGCGTCATTCCGGAGGGGGCGGTCGTTCCGCATGATGCCCGCCGCACACATCCGAGAAGGCTGCTGGTGCTGCCGGAGGACGGCATCTGCTGCGGTGTCCCCGGGCGCAATTCCGCAGATACCGCATTGCAGGCGGGCGCGGCTATGACTGCACTCGGACGCGGCATTGCGATCGGCTACAGCCACCCGCAGGGGGAATCCCTTGCGCTGGCTGCCGCTGCCGGGGCATCCGCACAGGGGGCAAGGGTATGGCTTGCAGGCAGGTGCGCTCTGTCCCAGCTTGTCTATACTGCCGAAGCCGCCGGATGCGAGGCGGTGCTCTGGGCGGAGGGAGAGCAGGTATTCCGGCTGCTGCCGTACCGTGCAGGCGGGCTGCCGCTGACCGAATCCCAGACGGCAAGGCTCTGGCGCGCACTGGAAGCGCGGATCGGAACGCGCCTGCCGATGCCGGGGAGCATTACCGATGCCGGGAGCTTTGCGGCGCTCTGGGAAACAGAATGTCTCCGGATGCGCCCCGCCCGGATGCCGGCCGTGCAGATCAGCTGTGCATCGCCCGTTCTGCGGCAGGCAGCACAGCGCATTCTCGGAAACGGCAGCGGGGAGCAGATCACGCTGACGCTGCGTGAGGACGGAAGCGCGGCAGCGGCATTCTCGATGGAAGCGGGGATGCTGCGCAGTGAACAGCTTGTCCTGCTGGCCATGGGGGATCTGGAGGAGCCCGCGGTGCTGCCAGAGGATTTCCACCCGGCGGCGGAAGACTACGCCGCATCGCAGGGACTTCGCATCATCCGGATGCCCGGAAATGCCGATGCGCAGACGATCCGGCTGTATGAACGGCAGGCCTTGTTCACGGACGGCGTGCGGCTGATGCTGCATGTGCTGCGCGTGCTCTCCCGGCAGGAAATGTCGCTGGCGCAGGCCGCGCAGACCCTTCCGCGGATGTGTACGATGCAGCGGACGGTCGTCTCGGAGCTGTCCCGGCGGGATGTGGAGCAGCTTCGCCGCAG
>CACZPI010000109.1 GCA_902783005.1 uncultured Ruminococcus sp.
GGCGTAACAAAGCCAAAATACAACAACCTACAAATTCAAATCGTTCATTCTATCCCCTATCTTTTCGTAACTTTAACGGACAAATAACGGACAAGGTTATGGCGTACTCCTGTTTCATAACACGCATCAAACCAACCCGCTGACAGACATTGATCTGCCAGCGGGTTTCTGTTTAGTACTGCTCTGACAGATACAGCTCAGCTCTGCTCTGTATTTTCTTTGCTGCCGCCTCGGCGGTCTGGTCTCCTGCAAAAAACATTCCCGCTTCTTCAAGGACGATGTTTTTCACTGTCCCGTCCAGCATCATGAACGTATCACAGCCTCGAATGTAGCGCTCTAAGTCGTCACGCTCCTCCTGTGTCAGAGGGTAGACATTGTTCCCGTCATCCTCGTAGTAGGGGGTGTCGGTGGGCTTGTCATCGCTCCAGACGTACATCATCCCGTCAAGCTGCTCCTCAAATTTTGTGTCGATCAGGGAAAAAGCGGGGCGCTCATTGTATTCCTTGCCATCCTCCACATACGCCTTCAAGACCTCCCACGCCGCATCGCTGTTCTGGCTTGTGGAGACAATGCCCATCTCACCGCACTGTGTATATCTTGACGCTTCGGTCGTAATTTTACCGCCCTGTCCGTTATTTGAGGGATAACCGGTCAGGGTCATATCGCCGCCCAGTTCTGCCTTAACATATGACCACTGCGAGAGCGCTAATCCTCCCCCCGGCGCACTGATCGCAAACGGATAGAGATAATCCTGATCACGCTGGTATTTCATGAAATTCTCGTAATACCAGTTTTCAAATTTTGCGTACTGTGCTTCATCCTCGTAATTCTTTTCCGGCAGGGTCGATTCCATCGGATAGCGGTTGCAGAATTCCAGTATTTTGACAAATTCCGGACTGTCAAAGCTGCACGTTCCGGCAAGCTCATCTGTGAAATCCGTTCCGATGAGGAACATATTCAGCGCGTCCTCCTTAGTGCTCCAATAGTAGAAAATATCGTCTGCTCCCTCATAAAGGTCGAGCATATCGTCCACTGTCCAGCTTTCCTGATCGGTGAATTTCGTCTTGACAGCGATGGTCTCCACCACAAAGCCGGATGGCAGAGCGTAGAGAGAACCGTCCGGGTGCTGCATTGAGGTAAGGACATTCGGGACGAGCATTTCCCGGCTTAATTCTGCATCCTTGTCAAGATATCCATTCAAATCGGCGAATACACCCTTGCTGCCGAATTTCAGAAATTGCTCATGTGCATCGTACATCAGTACAAGGTCAGGTGCGTCGTCGCTGACAATGCTCATTTTCAGCTTATCGAACGCTGTTTGATCGCCGCTGTCCGTGTAGGTGATCGTAGAGATGCGGATATTACTGTGTGACCGGTTGAAGCTCTTAACAAAATCCCTGACTGCATAATCACGCTCCAGCACAGCAAGCGTTAGATTCTGCGGTTCACCGATCTCGGACTTGTGCAGCCGGGTGAGCCGATACCATGTGCCGTTTTCTCCCTCACTGTAATTGAAGCCCAGAAAACTTCCGTCCGGCAGAACAGCAACCGTCATCGGTTCCAGATCAGAGGCAGCCCAGTCGATCACCGTTTCGGTCGTGCCGTCATCCCGGATGCCAAGGAGTACATTTGCATTGTTCACAAACAGCCGGTAGTCGCCGCATCCGCCAGAAACCGTGCGGCTATTCATACCTGTAAACGGCTCATCACCTGTGTATAATACTTCCCCCAGCTTACCGGTTTTAAGGTCAAATTCCCGGATAGTCTGCGCATACGTCATAGCATCGTTCGATGGCGTACTCTGTTCGGTGACATCACAGATCAGCACCTTACCGTCACGGTCACGCAAAAATCTTCGCATCACGCCATCCGACCTCACGCCCTCCTCCGGCACTGGAGCATCTTCTGTCTTAGTGACGCTGCCATCCTCCTCAACACGCAGGACCATGCCATTTTGCAGCGTGAGAAATATACCTTCATGATCCCAAAGGAACGAAAACGGTTGTGGATTTCCGTACTCGTCAGGATACGCCTCCAATCCTGTAACTTGCATTTTTCCGGTGAGTGTTCCATCCGTGTTGTAAGTACAAAGCCAATAGTCCGACTCACAACTGCTCGAATACTGCTCCCAGAAATCATAATCGGTATCGCCGCCGTCTGCCGGGTTCATATTATTATGATTCTCCATCACTGCCAAGCGGTAAATGGCATTTTCCCCAACATCCACAAGTCCACCCGCATCATAATAGCCAGCATAGGAAGCAAACGGTGTAAGGGCGGTCTCCGTCCATTTCGAAGTCTTCAGCGAATAGTGCAGCAAATTATGATCCATGCCCGGAATCGACACGCCGTCTGCAACAGTTACTTCATATTCAAGCCCCCATATCCCGTCCGGGGCTGTGACTGTCTCGGCTTTTACTCTCGTGGTGAGTGCATCGTCCGCAAGGGGAACAGCATTTCCGGCTTCATCGGTCTGGACGGATTCCGTCTGTTCTCCGAGTGCCGGGTCAATTTTCGGCGCACTCTGACAGCCGCAAAGCAAAATGATTGCCGCTGTCAGAAGTGCTGTCATTCGTTTGTATTTCATGATGATTCCTCCGTTAAAATGACTGTGTACGGCGCATCCGGAGCAAGGCTTGACACGAGATGCCA
>CACZPI010000110.1 GCA_902783005.1 uncultured Ruminococcus sp.
AATACGAATCAGATAGCTCTTATCTATTCAGACAAATAATGTTATACTGTTGCCGATAATCGAGAAATGTTGCCAAAACGTTGCCATTCAGCTTAACTATACCACGAAAAGTACGGTATTACGCCATTTCAGCAAGCGCTTGCATTATTCCCACTCAATCGTAGCCGGCGGCTTGGTGGTGACGTCATACACAATGCGGTTGACGTTGCGCACTTCATTGACGATGCGGGAGGCGGCGACGGCAAGGACGTCGTAGGGGATCTGCGCAAAATCTGCCGTCATGAAATCGCTTGTGGTCACGGCACGCAGGGCGACTGTGTAATCGTAGGTTCTCGAATCGCCCATGACGCCTACGGAGCGCATGTTCGTCAGAACGGCGAAATACTGGTTGATATCGCGGTCAAGACCTGCCTTGGCAATCTCCTCGCGGAAGATGAAATCCGCATCCTGGAGAATTTCGAGCTTGTCGTCCGTAATGTCACCGATGATCCGGATCGCAAGTCCCGGGCCCGGGAACGGCTGACGCCATACCAGAACAGGGGACAGCCCCAGCTCTGTACCGAGCTTTCTGACCTCATCCTTGAACAGCATCCGCAGCGGTTCGATAATTTCCTTGAAATCGACATGATCCGGCAGGCCGCCTACATTGTGGTGGCTCTTGATGACCGCCGCATCACCGACACCGCTCTCGATGACGTCCGGATAGATCGTGCCCTGTACCAGGAAATCTACCTTCCCCAGCTTCTTGGCTTCCTGCTCAAATACCCGGATGAATTCCTCACCGATGATCTTGCGCTTGGTCTCCGGATCGGATACGCCGCGCATTCTCGCCATGAACTGCTCCTTGGCATTCACGCGGACAAACTGCATGCCGCTGTCCTTGAATGCTGCCTCCACTTCATCGCCCTCATTCTTGCGCATGAAGCCGTGATCTACAAAAATACAGGTGAGCTGGCTGCCGACTGCCTTTGCCAGCAGCGCCGCTGCGACCGAGCTGTCCACGCCGCCGGACAATGCCAGCAGTACCTTGCCGTCACCGACCTTCTCGCGGATGGATTCGATCGCTGTTTTCGCATAGCCTGCCATTGTCCAGTCACCAATGCCGCCGCAGACATTCTTCACGAAGCTGTCGATCATGCCCAGACCTGCAAAGGTATGGTTGACCTCCGGATGGAACTGCACTGCATACAGCTTGCGTGCCGGATCCTCAAATGCCGCATTCGGGCAGTCTGCCGTGTGTGCGGAATTCACAAAGCCCTCCGGGAGCTTTGATACATAATCCGTGTGGCTCATCCAGCTGATGGCAGTCTCGGGCAGGTGAATGCCGCCGAAGATCACACTCGAGGTGTTATAATGCGTTTCGGTCTTGCCGTACTCGGAGGTCTCGCAGGGAGATACCGTGCCGCCGAGGGTGTAGGCCATGAGCTGTGCGCCGTAGCAGATGCCAAGGATCGGAATGCCGAGATCAAAGATCTCCTTGCCGATGTGCGGGGACTTTTCGTCGTAAACGCTGTTGGGACCGCCGGTGAAGATGATGCCGATGGGATGCATTGCACGGATCTCTTCGATGGGTGTCTTGTAGCTCCTGACCTCGCAGTAAACGCCGCATTCACGCACTCTGCGTGCGATGAGCTGATTGTACTGCCCGCCGAAATCAAGGACAATAACAAGCTGATGTGCCATAGGTCTGGCTCCTTTCATGATCGGAATAAAACACAGAGCCGCCCGCCGGGAGCGGCTCCAAGGATGCTACTTCATTATACCACGCAGCACCAAAAAAGTCAAGTGGATTGCACGGTTCAGGACAGCTCGCGGGAAAAGGTGACAAGCAGCAGCATTTCCGTGGGATCCGTGCCGAACGGTGCGGCGCTGACGACCTCCCAGCCGCCCCGGTTCATCTCCTCCATGATGCGCTCGGCGGCATCGGTGATGAACCGCCCGTCGGAAGGGGAAATGCCGTCTGACGGGTTGAAGAAGTCCATCACGGCCTGGCCGATCGAAGCCGGTGTGCGGGGTTGCTTTGTATCATCGTATACATAGCCGAGCGGTACGGTAATGATCCTGTATTCCTTCATGTGCAGCTTCCTTTCCGGCTATTCGCCAAGGTATTCTTCCAGGGTGACGCCCTGCTCGTAGATCTCTGCGGCGGCTTCCTTGCCGACATAGCGGTAATGCCACGGCTCGTAGCTGATGCCGGTAATGTCCTCCTTGCCCTCGGGGTAGCGCAGGATAAAGCCGTATTCATACGCATGCGCCGCAAGCCAGGAATAGACCGTCCAGGAATCCGTGCCGTCCTCGGCATTGATGTCGATGGCCAGCCCCAGCTCATGCTCGCTTGTGCCGGGCTTTGCGACATAATCGGCGGCAAGCGACCTTGCTTCCTCCTCGCCGTAGCCCTGCGCGATGTATTCGCTGATGCGCGTGTCCATGACCTCCTGCTGGTATTCCCGCGTGCGGAAGCCCTCGCGCACGAACGGATACATGCCCTGCGCACGCATGTCATCGAACATTTCCTGCAAATCCGGATAGATCCGGCTGTCTACATTCACGCCGTTGCGCAGACGGATCAGCTCCGTGTCGAAATGCTCCGGCAGCGGGTGGGTGCTGTTGACAAGCTGCAATGCCCATTCCCCGGAATTTTCCGCAGCAGCCACCGTCTGTGCAGCCGTTTCCGCAGCGGTCTGTGCAGTTGTTTCTGCCTGCGTCTGCGCTTCCGTGGGCGGGAGGGTTTCCACAGGCCTTGCAGTCTCCGGTGGGATCTCTGCATTGCGCTCCGTTTCCGGGGCAGCCGTTGTCTGTGCTTCTGTCGGGGAAGCGGAGGTCTGTACCGTCTCCTCGGTAATAGCTGTGGAAGCCGGTTCCGTCTGTGTTTCCGCAAAGGTGGGGATCGTTTCCACAGGGGGCGGGGAGGCGGGATTCTTTTCACATCTCGTTGCAACGAGCACGCCGCCGACGGCCAGCGTGACGATCACGCCAAGGCAGCCGATGCGCCGCTGCAATCCTAATTTTTCGTTATCTGTCATATTGGAATGCTCCCGGATCAGTGCTGCAGGAGCAGGCGTTCGTCGCAGTATTCACAGGTGAGGGTGGTGCCGGTGCCGGTGAAGCTGGCGGGGAGATACAGCTCCTTGCCGGTGATGCATTTCGGATTCATGCAGCGCACGCCCGGGTGGGTGCTGCCGGCAAGCAGCTCGGTCTTCATGGTGCTCTGGAGCATTGTCAGGATGAGCGACATGCGCACATACATGCCGTAGCGTGCCTGCTTGAAATACATGGCACGCGGGTCATCGTCAACGGCGATCTCGATTTCATCGACACGCGGCAGGGGATGCATGACGATCATATCCGGGCGGGCGAGCTTCATTTTCTTCGTGGTCAGGATGTAGGTGTCCTTCTGTGCCTCGTATTCCGCCTCCGAAGCAAAGCGCTCCTTCTGGATGCGGGTCATGTAGAGCATGTCGAGCATCGGCAGCGCTTCCTCAAGGCTGGAGATCTCCTCGAATTCGCATCCGTGCGCCCGGAGAATGTCCTTGATGTACGACGGCATGGCAAGCTCCCGGGTGCTGATGAAGATGAACCGGTTGCCCTCATACATGCTCATGGCCTTGCAGAGGGAATGAACGGTGCGTCCGTTGAGCAGGTCGCCGCACATACCGATGGTGAGATGGTCGAGGCGTCCCTTTTCGCATTTGAGGGTGAGCAGATCGGTGAGGGTCTGCGTCGGATGCAGGTGTCCGCCGTCACCGGCATTGATGACGGGGCAGTCTGCGGTCAGCGCGGCAGCCTTGGCGGCGCCGACGGTGGGATGGCGGATGACGAGAACGTCGGAATAGCCGGAGACGATCTTGGTCGTGTCCTTGAGGTTTTCCCCCTTGGCGACCGAAGAGGTCTGGGGATTGTCGAAGCCGATGATCGTGCCGCCGAGCCGGAGCATGGCGGTCTGGAAGGACATCTGCGTGCGGGTGGACGGCTCATAGAAAAGCGTTCCCATGAGCTTGCCGCGGCAGCTGTTGGCGTAGAGGGCAGGATTTTTAATGATCTCCTGCGCCTGGGTCAGAAGCCCGTTCCACCAGCTTACGGGGTAATCATTCAGGTCGATCAGATGCGGGTATGCTGAAATCATAGGTTTGAACCTCCTTGTTTGTTTGCGGGGGAAGCATTACGCAAGATCCTCCATGCGGATCGTCAGTGCCTTGTCATAGATCCCCACCGGGATCGGGGTATCGAAGGTGTACATATCGGGGAAATCGTTCTGCTCAAAGCAGTAGACCAGCGTGACACGCTTTTTCGGATCGACGATCCAGTATTCGCGGACACCGGCTTCGTGGTACAGGTGCAGCTTGTCGATCAGATCCGTTCTCCTGTTGGTGGAGAGAATTTCAATGATCCAGTCCGGTACGCCATTGCACCGCTGCGAATCGAGCTTGGACGGGTCGCAGACGACCATGACATCCGGGATCACCAGTGTATATTCATTCAGAAGCGCCTCTGCCCCCTGATCGACCGTGCAGGTGCCGTGATGCGCCTGGATAAAATCCTCGATCGTGCGGAACAGATGCCCTGCGATCCGCTGGTGCTCACGGCTGGGGGCGCCCATTGCAACGATCACACCGTCGAGCAGCTCCATGCGCTTTTCCATGCCGGCGGTCATCTGTTCGTATTCTGCCGCGGTGATCCGGGCATCTGCTTCATTTCGTAACAATGCTCCCATACTGCTTCTCCTTTCAGATCCCGAAAGTCACCGGCTCCCCCTCAAAATAGACCCCGTACCAGACGAGGAACATGAAGACCGTCCAGATCTTCCGGCTGTTGTCGGCGCGGCCGTTCTTATGGTCGTCCAGGAGCTTCACAAGCTGCTCCGTGTGGAAGAACTGCTGCGCGGTCTCCGAGGTAAAGCGGTTTTTCACGATGGTGTAATATGCATCCTCCCGGAGCCATACGCGGATCGGTACCGGGAATCCGAGTTTTTTCTTGGCAGCCGTGCCCTCGGTGCCCTGCGGGGTGTCCTGCCGGGCGGCCAGGCGCATGGCATACTTGGTCACATAGGGGGTATTCTTGTCGGTCACGGCCTTGCGGGTGACGCGGTAGCGGGCGGGAATGTGCTCGGCCACCTGCATCACTTCCTTGTCCAGGAAGGGCACACGCAGCTCCAGGGAATGCGCCATGCTCATTTTGTCGGCCTTGAGGAGAATATCGCCTGCCATCCACATATGCAGGTCAAGATACTGCATTTTCGTGACCTCGTCCGCATCTGCCACGCGCTTGTAGTAATGTGCGGTGACGGCTTGCGGATCGGGGGCATCGGTGCGGATCTTCAGGAGCGATTTGCGCTGCTCGGGGGTGAACATGTACGCATTGCCGATGAAGCGCTCCTCCAGATCCTTGCCCTTGCGGACGAAGAAATTCACGCCGCGCTTGGCCGGGAGCCGCTGTGCGATGCCGCCGATGGAGCGCCTGACAGCACGGGGGAGCCGGTCGTAGGCCGTGGCATTCGGCTCGGAATAGACATTGTAGCCGCCGAAGATCTCGTCTGCACCCTCGCCGGAGAGCACGACCTTGACCTGCCTGGCGGCAAGCTGGCAGACGAAATACAGCGCGATCGCGGCGGGATCTGCAAGCGGTTCATCCATCTGGTACTGGATGTGCCGCAGCTCGCCCCAGTATTCCTCGGGTGCGATGACCTTGGAGAAATTCTGCTTGCCGATGGCCTTGGAAAAGCCCTTTGCCCAGCCGATCTCGTTGTATTTCTCATCCTGGCCGAAGCCGACGGTGAAGGTCTTGTCTACATCTGCGATCGCGGCCACATAGCTCGAATCCACGCCGGAGGAGAGGAAGGAGCCGACCTCCACATCCGCGATCTTGTGGGCGCGGACGGAATCGTGGAACACCTCCGAGATCTTCTGCACCCAGTCGTCAAGCGAGGGCTTTTCGTCGGGCTGGAAATGCACATCCCAGTAGCGGTGAATGTCCATCTGCCCGTCCTTGTAAATGAAGTAATGCGCCGGCTGGAGGCGGAACACGCCCTTGAAGAAGGTCTCCTCCATCGCGGAATACTGGAATGTCAGATATTCCTCGAGCGCGGCGGTGTTGAGCTGCTTGTCGAAGGCCGGGTGCTTCAGGAAGGCCTTGATCTCGGAGCCGAAGAGCAGCGTGCCGTTCATCTGTGCGTAGTACAGGGGCTTGATGCCGAAGAAATCCCGTGCACCGAAGAGGGTTTTTGTCTCCTTGTCCCAGATGACGAAGGCGAACATGCCGCGCAGGCGTTCGAGCAGCGCCGTGCCGTATTCGCGGTAGCCGTAGATGAGCACCTCGGAATCGGTATTGGTCGCGAAGGTGTAGCCCTTTGCGATCAGCTCGGCGCGGATCTCCTGATAATTGTAGATCTCGCCGTTGAAGCACAGCACGAGATTGCCGTCGGCGCTGTATAAGGGCTGATTGCCCTGTTCGGAGACGTCAATGATGGACAGCCGCCGGTGACCGAGGGCGATGTCCGCATCCACATACGATCCGCCCGCATCCGGCCCGCGGTGACGGATCGAATCCATCATTGCCTCGACGACCTCCTGCGCATTGCCGATATTGTTCGTAAATCCTACAAAACCACACATACTGGTTTCCTCCTCAGAGCGTACTGCAAATTCAGTCCTGCCCTTCATTATATCTCTTCTATTATACAATAGTTTTTCGGGAAATGCAACAAAAAATCATGAATTTCTCAAAAATCGCGTCAAACCCCTTGCAAACCGCAGCGGTTTCGGGTATAATAGAGAAGACAGAGCATTACCATCGGAGGAGGCAGATCAGAATGGCACAGAAACGCAGAAAGCATGGAAAGGTAGAGAGCACCAAGGGCAAGCCGCGCCTGCGGTTCCAGCCGGGCGTGCTGGTCGGCATCGTGGCAGCATCCTTTGTGCTGTGCTTTGCGGCATATATGGTCTCGGCCATGTCGGACGATACCTATTGGGAGCGCGAGATCGTGGCGGAGATGGAGGCAGAGAACGGCGGCGGCAGCGCGGGCAAGTCCGGCAGGCACGCCAATGTGACCAATCCCGTTCCGTCCTCGGAGCGTGCCGATGACAGCCGCATCGGAGCATGCGCATTCATCGGGGATGTGGCGGAATTTTCCACACGCTTTGAGACGACCCCGGGGCTTGTTTTTACGGATGCGGTGGACAGCATGTCCGAATCCCGGATGCGTTCGATCGCCCGGAGCATGAAGGATCCGGCTCCGCAGGCCGTGTACATCTGGTACCAGACGCCGGAGGATCTGGAAAAGGCAGGCGATGCGGTGGCAGAGCTGACACAGACGCTCACCGGGCAGCTCGGAAGCGTACCGGTCTACATTCTGACGGCGACCCCGACCGCGGATGCCGAGACCAACCGCAAGACCGACACCTGGAATGCGGCACTGTTTTCGCTGGCAGATGAAAACGGGCTGCATTATGTGGACATCAGCACCATGCTCAAGGCCAATGACGGCACCCTTTCCGCTTCCTACACGGATACGGAGGTCTTCTACCAGACGGTCTATGACCAGATCCTGACGCATGTGGCAGACTGATTCCGGTAAACTATGAGGTGCACAGGCTTCGCCACGCACCCGAAAAATCCCCCTTCCTGCGAATACGGGAAGGGGGATTCTCTTATTTCTTGTTGATCGTGAACAGCACCAGCAGGGGGTAAATTTCCAGACGTCCGAGCAGCATGTCTGCGGAGAGCAGGAGCTTTGCCCAGGCGGAGAAGCCTGCGAAATTGCCGGACGGGCCGATCTCATTCAGACCGGGGCCGACATTGTTCATGCAGGTGATGACCGCCGTGACCGTGGTGGGGACATCGTGTCCGTCAAGCCCGAGCAGCAGCACCGATACTGCCAGCAGGAACATGAATACCACGAAATAATACGCAATGCCGTGGACGACCTCCTTGTCCACCTTACGGCCGTCGCACTTGACCACGACGACGGAACGCGGGGACAAGGTGCAGCGGATCTCCTTGATGACACTCTTGACCAGCACCATGATGCGCATGACCTTCAGACCGCCGCCGGTCGATCCTGCGCAGCCGCCGACGAACATCAGCACCATCAGCAGCGTCTGGGAGAACATCGGCCATTCCGTGTAATCGGCCGTCGCAAATCCCGCCGTTGAAATGATCGTGAGCACCTGGAAGCTCGCATAGCGGAATGCCTTGAGAATGCCGCCGTAGAAGCCCGAAATGTTGATCGTGATGGCAACGGTCGCCGCAAGGACGATGCCCAGGAGCACATGCAGCTCCTCGTTCTTGACTGCCTGGAGGAATTTGCCGGAAACGACCAGGAAGTACAGGGAGAAATTCACCGAGAACAGCAGCATGAACAGCGTCACAATGCCGTCGATATACGCGCTGTTGTAATCGGCAATGCTCCCGCCCCGGATGGAGAAGCCGCCGGTGCCGGCTGTGGAAAATGCCGTTGTGATCGCATCGAAGAAGGGCATTCCGCCCAGGAGCAGCAGGATCATTTCCGTGAGGGTGAGGGTGATATAAATGGCGTACAGGATCCGCAGGGAGCTGCTCATCTTGGAAACGAGCTTGCCGGCGGTCGGCCCCGCGGATTCCGCACGGACAAGGTGCATGGTGCGGGTGTCGGACTGGGGCAGCACGGCGAGCATGAAGATCAGGACGCCCATACCGCCGATGAAATGCGTAAATGCCCGCCAGAACAGGCACGAACGCGACATGCCTTCAATATCGCTGAGAATGGTCGAGCCGGTGGTGGTCAGCCCCGATGCCGTCTCAAAGATCGCATCTGCCAGATTGGGGATCTCCCCGGAAAAGACATACGGCAGCGCACCGAGCACGGACATGGTGATCCAGGCACATGCCACGACCGCCATGCCCTCGCGGGTATAGACGGAATGGTTCTTCGGCTTTTTCAGCGTGACGAGCGTGCCGAGCACGATCATGCCGATGCCTGTCCCGGCAAATGCCAGAAGGCTTGGAATTTCGCCGTAGATTGCCGCAACGATCACCGGCAGCAGCAGCAGTACCCCGACAGCCCGGACGATCTGGGCGGTGAGGTAAACGATCATCTTATGATTCATACGCCGCCTCCGTTATTCCTGGAACATCTCGTCAAGGGATGTGATCTTGCGGTTGGTGGTGACGACGACCACGCTGTCATTGACCTTGAGGCAGTCGGTGCCGGAGGGAATGATGCGCTTGTTGCCGCGGATGATGCCCGCGATCAGGAAGCCCGGACGCACCTGAAGATCCTTGAGCTCCGCACCCACATACTTCGCACCGCCGCGCACGATGAATTCGATGGCCTCGAGCTTGTCCTCGGCCAGGCGGTAGAGGGTGATGATATTGCTGTTCTGGGAATTCTGCTTGGCGCGGACATACTGCAAAATCAGCTCCGCGGTCGTTTCCTTGGGGGATACGATGTTTTCCAATCCCACGCTCTCGGAAATGGACAGCAGAGAGGAGCGGTTGATCTTGGTGACGATCTTATCGACGCCGATCTTCTTGGCGTAGAGGGAGAGGATGATGTTCTCCTCGTCGATGCCGGTCAGCATGATCGCAGAATCGGCATTTTCCAGTCCTTCCTCCATGAGAATGTCCTGGTCGGTGCCGTCGGCGCGGATGATGTTGGCCTTGGGGAACCATTCGGCAAGCTGGTCGCAGCGTTCGGGATCAATTTCGATGATCTTGACCTGGATGCCGAGCTCAAGGAGCTGGCGCACGAGGTAAAAGCTGATCTTGCCGCCGCCGACGATGATGCAGTCCTTGACGCGGCTTTTGAGCTCACCGACAATTTTGTAGAGCCTGCCAAGGTCGGCGTGCATCGCGGTAATATAGATCCGGTCGCCGGCCTTGAGGACAAAGCTGCCGTCGGGGATGGTGATGTCATCCCCCCGCCGCACGGCGCAGACAAGGATCCTGAGGCCGAGCTTCGGACGGATGGCAGCAAGCTGAATGCCGTCAAGGGCGCCGCCTTCGGAGACCTTGATCTCGGCAAGATCCATGCGCCCCTTGGCGAAGGTCTCAACGTGGATCGCATTGGGATAGCGCAGCATGCGGGCGATCTCATTGGCGGTCTGGTATTCGGGGTTGATCATCATACTGATGCCCATTTCCTCGCGCATGAAGACGAGCTGGGAGGAATAGATGGGGTTGCGCACACGGGCAACGGAATGCTTGGCGCCGCATTTGCGGGCGATGAGGCAGCACATGAGGTTGGTCTCGTCGGAATCGGTCATCGCAATGATGATATTGGTATGCTCGACTCCTGCCGCCTGCAGATCCGCCACGATCAGCGCAGAGCCGACGACACCCTGTACATCGTTGTTGTCCACAAGGGCGCGGACGACATCGGGATCGGTGTCCATGACAGTGACATCGTGTTCCTCATTGCACAGTGTCTGTGCGAGGATACTGCCGGCCTTGCCGCAGCCTACGATCAGAATATTCACGGTACATTCTCCTTGTATTCATTCATTGTACGCCGCACGGTGCAGACATACACTTCTATTATAGACCTCTTTACAGTATTTGTCAAGCTGGAAATGCCACTCTTGCATTTTCCGGCGCCGTGTGGTATAATGGAGAAAAATGAACACCTGTGAAGGAGGCGGACGGAATGCGGATGGTGATTTTGCTGATATTCGGGGCATTGTGCCTGGCCGGGATCCTGGCGGTGGCACGGTATGCGCTGACCTATGACAAGCCGAAGAAGGAAAAGCCCCTTCCTGAGCCGCCGCCGCCCCTGCCCGGAGGAGGCGGGGTGTATACGCTGGTGATCGAAGGGATGGAGACCCCGGAGGATGAAGCCGCTGTCGGACATGCGCTCGCGCCCCTTTGTGTGCAGGTCACGGTGCAGGCGGGCACGGCAGAGGTGAAGTATCAGGGCATTCCGGGGATCGACTTTCTCGATTCGCTCCGCGATGCCGTACAGGCGGCGGGGTATGCCGTGACGGAGATCCGGTGACAGATGGTGCCTTTGAGGGGGGCGGGGGCGCAGCCCCCGCACCTGAGAACCCCCTCCCCGCTTGCGGGGAGGGGGCAGGGGGAGGGGCGGATTCACAGTACGCCCTCCCCAAAACATTTTTTTGACAAGCCTGAGACCGCATTGTGGAAAATGCGGTCTTTTCTGCTTATGCTGCCAGATGAAGCAAATGCTGCCAAATGAAGCAAATGCTACCAAAAGCAACAAAATATAAATAGTAATACAAAGAAAAAAACAAATATAATGATAAATACAATGTGTGTGTAACACACAGCCTTGCGGCAGCACAACACACACACGAAACGCAGAAAACGGATTCTTGTCAAAACCGGGTGCAACCGAACGGTTTTTCTGGAAACCGGGCGAAACCGTTCGGTTTTTTTGGAAACCCAAAAAACCCGATACAGATAGTGATAGTGAAAGTGATACAGAAAAAGAAAAAAATACAGATAATGATATAGTGTGTGTATGTGACACACAGCCTTGCGGCAGCACAACACACACACGAAACGCAGAAAACGGATTTCCTGTTTCCGCCGGGAAATCTGTCTTGCATTTTTTCACAGGATATGCTATAATAAAAGTTGACACTTTACCAAGAACGGAGATGAGCCATATGTCCGATGCCATTGATCTGAACCGGCTTCCCCCCGCGGAGGAATGCATCCGCGATGTCCGCGCATGGCTTGCCGAGCGTCCCGCACAGCCGCTGGCCTACCTGCACAGCTTCGGCTGCCAGCTCAATGCCGCCGACAGCGAAAAGCTCGCCGGCATTCTTGCGGCGATGGGCTACGGCAGAACCGATGACCCCGCTGCCGCATCCCTCATTCTCTACAATACCTGCGCCGTGCGGGAGAATGCAGAGGATCGCGTCTTCGGCACCCTCGGCAGCATCAAGCGCCTGAAAACCGACAATCCCGCCCTCATTCTCTGCGTCACCGGCTGCATGACCGCGCAGGAATCCGTTGCGGAGAAGATCCGGAAATCCTACCCCTATGTGGATATTGTCATCGGCTCGTCTGCCGTACAGCGCCTTGCCCAGATGCTCTGGGCGCATATGCACGGCATGCGCCATGCATGGGATATTGAAACGTACACCGACATTCCCGAGGGGGTGCCGACCGTGCGTGATTCGACCTTCAAGGCCGCTGTGCCGATCATGTACGGCTGCAATAATTTCTGCACCTACTGCATCGTGCCCTATGTCCGCGGAAGGGAACGCAGCCGCGATCCGCAGCAGATCCTTGACGAGGTGCGAGGCCTCATCGCAGACGGCTACAAGGAGATCATGCTCCTCGGCCAGAATGTCAATTCCTACCGGGGAAATGCGGAAATTCCCGATTTCCCGGCGCTTCTGCGGGAAATTGACAGGATCCCGGGGGATTACTGGATCCGCTTCATGTCCTCGCATCCCAAGGATGCCTCGCCCGCGCTGATGGATGCGCTGCTTGAATGCAGCCACCTTGCCAGGCACCTGCATCTGCCGGTGCAGTCGGGCAGCGACGAGATCCTCCGGCGGATGAACCGGCGGTACACGACGGCACAATATCTCGAAAAGGTTGCATACATCCGTGCAAAAGATCCGCATTTTTCACTTACGACTGACCTGATCGTCGGCTTCCCCGATGAATCGGAGGCGGATTTTGAAGCGACGCTCGACATTGTGCGCCGGGTGCGGTATGACAACATGTATTCGTTCATTTATTCCAGGCGCACCGGCACGAAGGCCGCACAGATGGAGGATCCTGTCACCGATGCCGAGAAATCGGCGCGGATGGGACGGCTCCTTGCCTTGCAGCGGGAGATCGCGGTGGAGAATAACAAACGCTTTGTCGGGCGTGTGATGCGTGTGCTGTGTGACGGCACCGCCAAGAAGCACCCCGGTCATGTCACAGGCAGAAGCTCGGAAAATATGCTGGTCGAATTCCCCGGCGATGCTGCCCTGATCGGCAGCTTTGCGGATGTGCGGATCACCGAATCCCACAGCGGGGCACTGACCGGAATCCGGATCACAGACGAAGGATAAGAGAGGAGAACCTATCATGAATGTACTTGAACTTGCCAGACAGCTCGGCCATGCCATCCAGCAGGATGACCGCTATATCGCCTATACCCTTGCCAAGCAGGCCAACGATGAGGACGAGGCGCTGCAGAATCTCATCCAGGCCTTTGAGCTCAAGCGGATGGAGCTGCAGATGGCGCTCGGCAAGGAGGAGAAGGACCAGGAGGCCATTGCACAGCTCAATGATGTGGTCAAGGAGATCTACCAGCGCATTATGCAGAGCCCCAAGATGATGGTCTACAATGCCGCCAAGCAGGGCTATGACCAGCTCCAGAATGAGGTCAATACGATCATTTCCATGTCACTGAGCGGCGCTGACCCCGATCAGATCGACCCGGAGACCGCCGGCTGCACCGGAAGCTGCTCGACCTGCGGCGGCTGCGGCTGATCGCCTGAAAGGAGCGGAGGATGACCCTCAGGGAAGTGGACAAATCGCAGCTCTCCCCGATGATGCTGCAATATTATGAAACCAAGATGAAATACCGGGAGTGCATCCTGTTCTACCGGCTCGGTGACTTCTATGAGATGTTCTTCGACGATGCCATCCAGGCTTCGCGGGAGCTCGAGCTCACCCTCACCGGACGCGACTGCGGCCTTCCGGAGCGTGCCCCCATGTGCGGGGTGCCCTACCACAGCGCAGAGCTCTACATCAAGCGCCTGATCGACCTCGGCTACCGCGTCGCCATCTGTGAGCAGATGGAGGATCCCGCCCTTGCCAAGGGACTTGTCACCCGCGATGTCATCCGCGTCGTGACCCCCGGCACCATCATCGAGAATGACCTCCTTGACGATGCCTCCAACAATTACCTGTGCTGCGCGTATACCGATGCGCAGGGGACTGCCCTCGGCTTTGCGGATCTGTCCACCGGTGAGGCCGCCGTCTACCCCGTCGGCGCCGGCGGCGAGGAGGAGATCATCAACCTGCTCTCCCGCTACCGCCCCGCAGAGCTGATCTTCAATGCCCGCTTCCTCGATTTCAGACAGACCGGCGATTTCATCAAGATCCGCCTCAAATGTGCCTGCGCCGTCCGGGATGACAACTGCTTCGATCCCGTCCTGCAAAGCGCTGCTGTCTGCCGGCAGTTCTCGGTCGATGATATGGCCGTGCTCGGACTGCCTGCCGATTCCGCCCAGACCCGCGCCGTATGCGGGCTCTTTGAATTCATTGCGGACACGCAGAAGACCACCGTCGGGCGCTTTACCGAGCTGACCCTGAGCGATGCCTCCGCCTACATGACCCTCGATTACAATGCCCTGCGCAACCTCGAGCTGACCCGCACCATGCGCACCGGCGACAAGAAGGGCTCCTTGCTCTGGGTGCTCGATTCCACCCGCACCCCCATGGGCAAGCGGATGCTCAAAAGCTGGGCAGAACGCCCCCTGCGTTCCCCGGCACGCATCATGGCAAGGCTCGATGCGGTCGAAACGCTGATGAAGAATACCCTTGCCGCCGATGACCTGACCGATGCCCTCGGACGCATGTACGATATGGAACGCCTGATGACGCGCATCGTCTACAAGCAGGCCACCCCGCGCGATCTGCGGGCGCTGTGCGCGTCCGTCAGGGAGCTGCCCGGCGTGCGCGGCATTCTCGACACGCTTCCCGACCCGCATCTGACCCGCCTGCGCAGCCGCCTGGCCGATCTGAGCACGATGGAGCTGATGATCGACCGCGCCATTATCGAGGATCCCCCGGCGGTCATCAAGGACGGCGGCGTTATTAAAAAAGGCTTCGATCCCGACCTCGACAAGCTGCGCTCCGTCATGAACGGCGGCAGCACGATCATTGAACAGATCGGGGACACCGAGCGCGAAAAGACCGGCATCAAGAATCTGAAGGTCGGATTTCACCGGACATTCGGGTATTATCTCGAAGTGACGCGCTCGTATCTCGACAAGGTGCCGGATTATTTCATCCGCAAGCAGACCATGACGAATGCCGAGCGCTTCATTACCCCGGAGCTGAAGGAGGCCGAGAACACCGTCCTGAATGCCAAGGACAAGTCCCTCCAGCTTGAACTCGAATTATACGAGCAGGTGCGTGATTTCCTGGCACAGATGCTCCCGCAGGTGCAGGAGACGGCCGCCGCGCTTGCCGAGCTCGATGTGCTGTGCTCCTTTGCGGAGACGGCAGCCAAGAACGACTACTGCAAGCCCGACATCGTCATGGACGGCAGCATCCGGATCACGGACGGCCGCCATCCGGTCGTTGAACAGATGCTCACGGAGGAGGGCTTCGTCCCGAATGACGTCTATATGGACACCGCGGACAGCCGTCTGACGATCATCACCGGCCCGAATATGTCCGGTAAATCGACCTACATGCGGCAGACGGCGCTGATCGTGCTGATGGCGCAGATGGGCTCCTTCGTCCCGGCACAGTCGGCAAGGATCTCGGTGTGCGACCGGATCTTTACCCGCGTGGGGGCTTCGGATGATCTGGCAGCCGGCGAATCGACCTTCATGGTGGAAATGAAGGAGGTCGCGGAGATCCTGAAAAATGCGACCCGTGACAGCCTGGTCATTCTCGATGAGGTCGGCCGCGGCACCTCGACCTTTGACGGGCTGAGCATTGCGCGGGCGGTCGCGGAGCATATCTGCACCGGCAGGAAGCTCGGCTGCAAGACCCTGTTTGCAACGCATTACCATGAACTGACGGTGCTTGCCTCGGAGCTGCCGGGCGTGAAAAACTGCTCGATCGCCGTCAAGAAGGGACGCGACGGCATCCGCTTCCTGCGCAAGATCGTGCCGGGCGGAACGGATGACAGCTACGGCATTGATGTGGCGAAGCTCGCGGGGCTGCCCGGCAGCGTTCTGAAACGCGCCCGGGAGCTGCTGGCGGAGCTTGAATCCGAGCGGGAGCATGTGCAGGCGCCCGCCGAGGCCGAATCGCAGATCAGCTTTGCGGCGCAGCAGGAGCGCGAGATCCCGCGGATGCTCCGGCAAATGCATATCGGTGAGCTCAGCGACGCCGAATGCCGGGAATTTCTCGAACAGCTCTACGCGATGCTTGACGACTGAACGCGGATCTGCGCCATTTTTGAACGGAAAGGACGGTATTTATGGCAGTCATCTCAGTCCTCGACCCCTCGGTATCGGAGCTGATCGCGGCGGGGGAGGTCATTGAAAGGCCGGCTTCGGTCATCAAGGAGCTGGTGGAAAATTCCATTGATGCCCATGCGCGGCGCATTACCGTCGAGATCAAGGACGGCGGCACGACCTTCATGCGCATTGCCGACGACGGGTGCGGCATGTCCGCGGAGGATCTGCCGACGGCATTCCTGCGCCATGCGACCAGCAAGATCGCAGAAAAGGACGACCTCGATTCCATCCTGACACTGGGCTTTCGCGGCGAGGCGCTTGCCTCCGTGGCCGCTGTCTCCCGCGTGACGGTCATGACCAAGCGGGCAGAGGACGATTACGGCTCCCGCTACGAGATCGCCGGCGAGGAAACGCATCCGGTCGAGGAATGCGGCTGCCCGGACGGTACGACCATCGTTATCAAGGATCTGTTCTTCAACGTCCCGGCCAGGCGCAAATTCATGAAGCGCGATTCTGCGGAGGGCAATGCCGTTTCCCAGATCGTGCAGAAGATCGCCATTTCTCACCCGGAGATCGCCTTCCGCTTCCTGCGGGACAACAAGCTCGAATTCTTCACCGACGGCTCCGGGGAGCTGCTCTCCGCGGTGCGTTCGGTCTACGGGCGCGATTTTGCACGGGATCTGATCCCGGTCGATCATGAGCAGGACGGCATTCTCGTGCGCGGCTTCACGGTCAAGCCGCTGTATTCCAAGGGAAACCGGGCATTCCAGAATTTCTTTGTCAATACCCGCTATGTCCGGTCAAAGACGCTTTCGGTCGCGCTGGAGAGCGCCTATGAAAACCTCATCATGACCGGGAAATACCCTGCCTGCGTCCTTCTGCTGACGCTGCCGCCGGATACCCTCGATGTGAACATTCACCCCGCCAAGGCCGAGGTGCGCTTCACGGACGAGAAAAAGGTCTCCAATGCGGTCTATTTCGCCATCAAGAATGCCCAGCTCAGGCAGGGGCTCATCTATGAATTCCAGATGCCGCGCCGGGACTGGTCTGCGGGCGCAGAGCCGCCGGTCTACACGCAGCAGCCCCTTGCAGCCCCGGAACCGGAGCCGGAAGCTCCCTATATTCCGCCGGTGCAGCAGATGATCCCGGAAACGCAGCCTGAGCAGCCTTCCGTTCCGGAGAGCGCCCCGGCACCCCTCCCGGAAAAGCCGTCGTACCCGACCATGGGTGCGCAGCTCGATGCGGGGGACATGCCGTTTTCCGCGCCGGCAAGGGATGCGTATGCGGACAGGAGCATTCCGGCGGTGCGCTTCGGCGACAGCATGCCGGCCAGGGAGAGCATTGTCAGCGGGAGCTTTGAGGCGATTGATGCTTCCGATGATACCCGCGAATTCCCGCCGGAGCCGCCGGTGCAGGAAAACGCCCCGGAGCTTCATTTCGAGAATCCCTACCCGGATATCCGCGTGATCGGGGAGCTGTTCGCCAATTACATCCTTGCGCAGTCAGGGGACACCTTCATCATCATTGACAAGCATGCCGCCCATGAGCGCGTCATTTTCGAGCGCCTGCGCCGGCAGAACTGCCAGCAGTACAGCCAGATGCTCCTTGCTCCCTCGCGGGTGCTGCTGACGCTCGACGAATTCGCGGCGATGGAGGCCAATGCCGGGATGCTCACGGGGCTCGGATTCACATGCAGCTTCGAGGAAAAGCCCTATCTTGTGACCACCTGCGCCCCGATCTTCCTGGACGGGCTCAATCTCGACGAGATCATGCAGGAGATCGCGCATAATTTCTTCCTCGGGAAGATCAACCCGCAGACGCATGTCATTGACGACATGCTCCATGAGCTTGCCTGCAAGTCCGCCATCAAGGCCAATGACCGCAATTCCCTCCCGGAATTGCAGGCGCTTGCCGAGGAGGTCGTGGGCGATGAGAATATCCGGCACTGCCCCCACGGGCGGCCGGTGATGTTTACTATGACCAAGTATAATCTGGAACGGCAGTTCCGGAGGAGGGTGTGAGAGGAGGCGTTCGGATTGCCGGAAAAACCAAGAGTCCTTGCCATTGTCGGCCCGACCGCTTCGGGTAAGACCGCGCTGGGCGCGGAATGCGCAAAACGATTCGGCGGCGAGGTCATTTCCGCCGATTCCATGCAGATTTATGAAGGGCTTGACATTGCGACCGCCAAGCCCACACAGGAGGAGATGCAGGGCATCCCGCATCATCTCATCGGCATCGTTCCCCGGACGCAGCGCTTTTCCGTGGCCGATTATGTGAAGCTCGCCGCGGAGAAGATCACCGAAATATCCGGTCGGGGCAGGCTGCCGGTCATTGTCGGCGGCACCGGGCTGTATGTGGACAGCCTGCTCTCCGGGATGCAGTTTTCCCCGGAGGAAGGCGATCCCGGCATCCGTGAGGCGCTTGCGCAGCGGTACCGGCAGGAGGGCGGGGAAGCCCTCTGGAAGGAGCTTGATGCGCGGGATCCGGAAGCGGCCGCGAAGATCCACCCGAACAATGCCGTCCGGCTCATCCGCGCTCTGGAGGTCATGGCCGTCACCGGCGGGACATTCACAGCCTACAAGCAGCAGAATGCCGGACATCCCGCCCCCTACGATGCCCTGATGATCGGGCTGGACTGGGAGCGCAGCGAGCTGTATGCCCGCATTGACAGGCGCGTTGACCTGATGATGGAGCAGGGCTTGCTCGAAGAGGTCGCCGCGGCACGCGATCCCGCCATGCAGACTTCTGCCGCCGCCATCGGCTACAAGGAGCTGTTGCCGTATCTCGACGGACAGATGCCCCTTGCCGACTGCATCGCGCTGGTCAAGCAGGAGACAAGACGCTATGCCAAACGGCAGCTCACCTGGTTTCGGCGGAATGACCAAATACGATGGTTGAAAGTCGGCTATTCAAACAAAGTAGATAAACTTTCAGAAAAAATTGAAATTATGATGGAAAAAAATCCGGGAATATGTTATAATGAAGCATAAGCGTGTATTCCGGCATGACCGGATGCACCAGGGGTGAGAATCCCCGGAATGTATTCCAAATATTTCCAAACAAATCCCAAAAAGAGAGTGAAACAGAAAGGAGAACTCCCCATGACAAAGATGATGAATCTCCAGGACACCTTCCTGAATCAGGCGAGAAAGGAACGCATCCTGGTTACGACCTATCTGGTCAACGGCTTCCAGTGCAAGGGCATCGTCAAGGGCTTTGACAACTATGTGGTCATTTTTGACTGCCAGGGTCAGCAGCAGCTTGTTTACAAGCATGCCATTTCCACGATCGCACCCTCCCGCCCGGTATCCATTCTGGATCAGGAACAGCAGGAGAAGCCGGCCGAGAAGTCCGCTGACTGATAAGGCGGTGCGCCTATGAACAACGAAGCATTGACCAACGGCACAATGGCGGTCGTTCTGGTACTGGTTGCGGTGTTCATCATTACCACGGTCGTCAATGTCTTCTACAAGGCGGTCAACAAGAAGTACGTCACGGAGGTCGCGCTCGAATCGGTCGGTACGGATTCCGAGATCGTCCAGGGCGTGTTCGTGCGTGACGAGCAGGTCGTCACCTACGGCGGCAAGGGCGTGCTCAGCTACGAGGTGCCCGACGGCGGCAAGCTCGGCGTCGGCAGCGTCATTGCAAACGTTTACGCCGATGAGGAGCAGATCGAAATGGTCAGACATTACCGCGAGCTGGAAAATGAACTGGCGCTCCTCGAACGCATTTCCAACCGCGGCACCATCCAGACTGCGCAGCCTTCCAATATTTCGGATCTGTTCACGGAGAATTACAAGCAGTACCTGTACAGCCGCGAAAAAGGCGACCTGTCTGAGCTTCAGGCGCAGCGTGAGGAAATGCTCGTGCTGCTGAGCACCTACCAGCTT
Organism: uncultured Ruminococcus sp.; assembly: GCA_902783005.1. Taxonomy (GTDB): domain Bacteria; phylum Bacillota; class Clostridia; order Oscillospirales; family Ruminococcaceae; genus UBA3855. Next base: position 19,979 of record CACZPI010000110.1, read on the forward strand.
GTCACCGAGCGCGATGCGAGCTTCTCCATGAAAATGGACAAGGTGCAGGCGGAGCTCGATGCCCTCTCTGAGGAGATGGCAGAGCCGCTCGATACCATTGAAGCCGATACCGCTGCGTATTTCGTCAGCTATGCCGACGGCTATGAGCAGGATCTGACGCTGGAAAGCCTCGAATCGCTCACGCCGGAGACACTTGCGGACATTCATGACAATCCGAAGACCGATGAGGGCATCGTCGGCAAGCTCATTGACAGCTACCAGTGGGCGATGACCGCGGTCGTGGACAATTCCGACAGGATCTACCAGAAGGATGACCGTGTGACGCTCAAGTTTGCCTCTACCTCCGAGACCGTGCGCGGTACCGTGACGATGGTGAACAATGCCGCGGGCGATGACAAGACCGTGCTTGCCGTGATGTGCGAATCCATGACCTATGATCTGGTGCAGCACCGCACGGAGACGGTGGAGATCATCCGCGACGAGTACAAGGGCATTATGGTGCCCAAGGCGGCGCTGCGGTTCAAGCAGATGACCGACGAGGAGACCGGCGAGACCGAGAATGTCCCCGGTGTGTACATCCTCAACGGCGAGCAGCCGGAATTCCGCAAGCTCGTCATTTCCTATGAGACAAGCGATTACCTGATCTCGGCACAGACGGCCGACAGCGACTGTCTGCAGCTCTACGATTCCATTATATTGAAGGGAATTGATGCAGATGGAGAATAAGATGCAAGATATGCAGAAGATCCAGGCGGTGCGTGACAATTATGCACGCATTGCCGACAATATCGCACAGGCTGCCGACAAGAGCGGCAGACGTCCGGAGGACATTGCCTTCATGGCGGTGACCAAGACGGTCGATCCTGTGCTGGTTAATGAAGCCATTGACTGCGGCATCCGCCTGCTCGGGGAGAACCGCGTGCAGGAATGGCAGTCCAAGCGCGAGGCCTACCGCGAGGGCATTCCGGTCGATTTCATCGGAACGCTCCAGGCCAACAAGGTCAAGTACCTGATCGGCCAGGGCATCCGCCTGATCCATTCCGTGGACAGGCTGAGCCTTGCACAGGAGATCGAGAAGCAGGCGGCCAAGCGTGATCTGGTGCAGGACATTCTCCTGGAGGTCAATATCGGCGGAGAGGATACCAAGAGCGGCACCACGCCCGAAGCACTCCCCGGACTGCTCGCGCAGGTCGGTGAGCTGCCGCATGTGCATGTGTGCGGACTGATGACCATTCCGCCGCCGGCGCAGGATACGCGCTTCCTGGAAGCCATGCAGGAGCTGTTCCTGAAAACGAAGGAGCTGCCCGGTGCGGATATGCGCATCCTGTCGATGGGCATGTCGGACGATTATGCCGAGGCGATCCGGCTCGGATCGAATCTCGTGCGCGTCGGCTCGGCACTCTTCGGCGCCAGACATTATCCTGTATAAGCCGCATTCTCAGTTATTTATGCGTTTCGGGGTGACCGTATGCACCCGCCAATCTGCCGCATACGGAGAATAGGAGTGAAAGACTATGGAGATCTTCAAGAATTTCAAGGAATTTTTCTTCCCGTCCGATATGCCTGAGCCGTCCGGCTCTTCTGCACCCAGCCCTGAGCCGCCGCACACCGGCATTGAGGAGATGCAGAATACCAAGGAGGGCGGTTCCAACATCGTCAATATCCAGGCAACTGCACAGCTTCAGGTCGTTCTCGTCAAGCCCGAGGTCTTCACCGATGCCAAGGCCATTGCCGATCATCTGATCGCCCGCAAGACCGTTGTGCTCAACCTCGAGACCGCTTCTCCCGAGAACCGCAGAAGGATCATTGACTTCCTCGTGGGCGTTTCCTACGCCATCAGCGGCTCCCTCAAGCCCGTTGCCAACCTGACGTACATCATCACGCCGTACAATGTCGGCTTCATCGGTGACGATCTGGCAGCAGAGCTGGAGAATAACGGCGTCATCATCTGATGGATGCCAGAGGGCAGGATGCCGACCGCATCCTCCTGGCGCATGTGGAGGATCTGGCAAGGCGCGGCGCTTACCGCAGCTTTACCGCCTTCCTCGATATGCGGCAGTATACATTGGTGCGCTCCGTCCTGCGGGAGGGAACGTACCGCTTCTTCGGCGGGTATCCGGAGGCACAGCGGGGCATTCTCTGTGTATTTCCGCAGGACTGTGAGCCTGCGGATGCAGAGTACCCCATCACCTGCCTGACATTCACCCATCCGGCGCAGTTCACACTGAGCCACCGGGATGTGCTGGGCAGCCTGATGGCACAGCAGGTGCAGCGGGATACCGTCGGAGATATTCTGGTGACACCGGGGAAGATCCAGTGCTTCGTCACGGGGGCGGCTGCCTCTGTGGGCATCGGCCTGACCAGGATCGGCAGGGTCGGTGTGAAGGTCACGGATGCGCTTCCCTATGCGGGGGATTTCGTGCAGGAGGTGCGTGAATGCACAGGCACGGTCTCCACGCCCCGGCTTGATGCCGTGGTGCGGTGTGCGGTCAGTCTCGGACGCGGCGCATGTCTTGAGCTGATCCGTGCAGGCGCGGTGAGCCTGAACTATCTCGAATGCCTTGCCCCTGACAAGCAGGTGCAGGCGGGGGATGTATTCTCGGTGCGCGGACACGGCAAATTCCGCGTGCGGGAGATCACGGGGCCGACCAAAAAGGGCAGGCTGCATATCGTGATCGAGCAATTCCTATAATAGAGCTGTAAACAGGATCCCGCAGGATCCTCAGACTGTCGAAAAAGTGTCGCAGACACTTTTTCAGGGGGTGTGGGGGCGAAGCCCCCACAGATACTCCCCTCCCCGCGTGCGGGGAGGGGGCAGGGGGAGGGGCGGCTCTCAGTATGCCTTCCCCGAAAAGACTTTTTTGACAAGCTCAGGATCCCGCAGGATCCTGCGGCAATAAGCAAAAAGAAAGAAAATAATACGAGGTGACGCGTTATGTTAACTGCAAAGGACATCAGAGAGCTGAGATTCGAGAAGGCTGCATGGGGCTACCGTCCGGAGGATATTGATGAATTCCTCGGCAAGCTCGAAGCGACCTTCCAGGAAATCGACAACGAGCGCGAGGATTCCAACCACAAGATCCAGATCCTCGCGGATAAGGTGCGCGAGTACATGAAGGACGAGGAGGCCATCAAGGATGCCCTGCTCGGCGCACAGAAGGAAGGCCACCGTGCGATCGTTGACGCGCAGGAGAAGGCCGACCAGATCATTGCAAAGGCCAAGGAGGAGGCTGCCGTCCTGATCGACGAGGCCACCGTCCAGCATGAGGAGCTCATGGAAAAGAACCGCGCTGAGCTCGCCGCAGAGCGCCAGGCATTGGTGAATGCCCGCAAGATGGTTGCAGATTTCAAGCGTCAGCTCTTCGACATGTACAAGGGTCACCTCGAAATGATCTCGGCAATGCCCGATGAGGATTCCACAGATCTGCCGACGCAGGAAGAAGCCGAGGAGATCGTGAAGGAGACCGTCGCCTCCGACGATCCGTTTGCAACCTCCCAGTTCTCCTCCCGTGTTGTACGCGATGCATATGAGAATGAGCAGCCTGCTGCTGCACAGGATACCACCTTCGGGGAGACCGGTGCCGCTCAGGAGAATCCGGCTGACTGATCCACAGAAAAGAGAGAAAGGAACTGACCACCCATGGCACAGGATTTTAAGAATACCATGAACATGCCGCAGACGGAATTCCCGATGCGAGGCAACCTGCCCAAGCGTGAGCCGGATGTGCTCGCGAAGTGGGAGACCGAGCGGCTGTATGATCTGATGATGCAGAAGAATGCCGGCAAGCCGTCCTTTATGTTCCACGACGGCCCGCCGTATGCAAACGGTACCATTCACATCGGCACCGCCCTGAATAAGGTGCTCAAGGACATCATCTTCAAGCAGAAGAATATGACCGGCCATTATGCACCGTATGTGCCCGGCTGGGACACCCACGGCCTGCCGATCGAGCTCAAGGCACTCAAGGAGATCGGCGTGGAAAACGGCGCCATTCCGCCGATTGAGCTGCGCCGCGCCTGCAAGGACTTTGCACTGACCCATGTGGAAAACCAGAAGCGCCAGTTCAAGCGTCTGGGTACCATTGCAGACTACGATCATCCGTATCTGACCCTGCGTCCGGAATATGAGGCACGTCAGATCGAGGTATTCGGCAAGATGATGCAGGACGGCTATCTGTACAAGGGCCTCAAGCCCGTGTACTGGTGCCCTGACTGCAATACTGCCCTGGCTGAGGCAGAGATCGAGTACGAGAACGATCCGTGCCGTTCCATCTATGTCAAGTTCCGCGTGACCGACGACAAGGGCATGTTCACGAAGCTCGGCCTGGATCTGGACAAGGTCTTCTTCGTGATCTGGACGACCACGACCTGGACCATTCCCGGCAACCTGGCGATCTGCCTGGGTCCGGAGTACAATTACACCCTCGTGAAGGTCGGCGACGAATATTACGTCATGGCCGATGAGCTGGTCAAGACCGTGATGGAGACTGCCGGCATCACCGATTACACCACCGACCACATCTTCACCGGTGCAGAGCTTGAGGGCATGAAGACCAGGCACCCGCTGTATGACAGACCGTCCCCGATCATTGTGGGCGACCATGTCACGCTTGAAAGCGGTACCGGCTGCGTTCACACCGCTCCCGGCTACGGCGTGGAGGACTTTGAGGTCTGCAAGAATTATGACGACATCGGCATCATTGTCTGCGTCGATTCCAAGGGCTACCAGACGGCGGAGGCAGGCGAATTCGAGGGCCTCGATACCAATGAGGCCAACAAGAAGATCGCCGAGCGCCTTGTCGAAGAGGGCGCAATGCTTGCGATGCAGAACATCGAGCATCAGTACCCGCACTGCTGGCGCTGCCATTCTCCGATCATCTACCGCGCGACCGAGCAGTGGTTCTGCTCCGTGGCCGGCTTCAAGGAGGATGCCGTCAAGGCCATCGGTGATGTCAAGTGGATCCCGGAATGGGGCGAGGACAGAATCAAGGGCATGGTGCGCGACCGCTCCGACTGGTGCATTTCCCGTCAGAGAACCTGGGGCGTTCCGATCCCGGTCGTTTACTGCAAGGACTGCCACAAGGCCATTGCAACCGATGCTACCATCAAGTCCATTGCCGACGTCTTCCGCAAGGAGGGTTCGGATGCATGGTGGACAAAGGATGTTTCCGAGCTGATCCCGGCCGATACAGCGTGCGAATGCGGCTGCAGGGAATTCACCAAGGAATATGACATCATGGATGTCTGGTTCGATTCCGGCGTTTCCCATACGGCTGTTCTGGACAATTACGACGAGCTGACCTGGCCGGCTGACCTCTATCTGGAGGGCGCCGATCAGTACAGAGGCTGGTTCCAGTCCTCTCTGCTGACCTCCGTTGTCTACAAGGGCACCGCTCCCTACAAGTCCGTCTGCACCCACGGCTGGGTCGTTGACGGCGAAGGCAAGGCCATGCACAAGTCCCTTGGCAACGGTATCGCTCCGGAGGAGATCATTGAGCAGTACGGCGCGGACATTCTGCGTCTGTGGGTGGCTTCCTCCGATTATCACAGCGACATCCGCATTTCCAAGGATATTCTGAGCCAGCTTTCGGATCAGTACAGAAAGATCCGCAACACCGCCAAGTATATCCTCGGCAACTTCTCCGACGGCGAGACCCGCTTTGATCCGGACAAGGATCTGGTTTCCATCGACGCACTCGAGGAGCTTGACAAGTGGATCCTCATGCGCCTTGACGAGGTCACCGAGAAGGTGAATGCCGGCTACGAGGCCTATGATTTCCATGTGGTATTCCACACGATCCACAATTTCTGCACCGTCGATCTGTCGAGCTTCTACCTCGACATCATCAAGGATCGCCTGTACTGCGAGAAGGTCGATGCACCGACCCGCCGTGCAGCACAGACGGCAATGTATATTGTCCTCGATTCCCTCACCAGACTGGTTGCTCCGATCCTGAGCTTCACCGGCGAGGAGATCTGGCAGAATCTGCCGCATAAGGCTTCCGACAATGCACAGAGCGTCTTCCTCAACGACTTCAACGGCGAGACCGGCATTCAGGCCGACGACGCCTTCCGGTCGAAGTGGGCAGAGATCTATGCAGTGCGCGAGACCGTCAACAAGGCACTCGAAGCCAAGCGTGCCGAGAAGGTCATCGGCAAGTCGCTCGAAGCCAAGGTCATCCTGACCGTGGCAGACGAGGAGACCGCCGCACGCCTGGGCAGCTACAGCGAGCTGAAGGATGTCTTCATCGTTTCGGCTGTTGAGGTCGCAGCCGGCGCTGTGACAAGCGAATCCGGCATGGATGTGACGATCGAGAAGGCTCCCGGCGAGAAGTGCGAGCGCTGCTGGTGCTATTCCGAGGAGGTCGGCAAGATCACGCTGCACCCGACGCTTTGCAAGCGCTGCGCGTCTGTGATCGGCTGAGTAACGTAAACACACAGAAACGGCTTGTTCTCATGCAAGCCGTTTTTGGGTTTTGAGAAAGGAGAATGCCTGTGCTGCTGGTATCGCTTTTGTGCATCCTTGCCATTGCCGGCACCGACCAGCTCATTAAGGTCTGGATCGTGCGGAATATGGCGCTTTATGAAGACAGACCGTTTTTGCAGATCGGAAATCTCGACCTGCTGCATCTGCATTACATCCAGAATGACGGCTCGGCATTTTCGAGCTTTGCCGGACAGCGGGTGCTGCTGCTGACGATAACGACGCTGGGAACGGTCGTAGCGGCCTACTTACTGGTGAAATACGGCCGCAGGCGTCCTGTCCCTTTCTGGTGCCTGACTGCCATCATCGGCGGCGGCATCGGCAATATGATCGACCGCATCTTCCGCGGGGGACTGGTCGTGGATTACCTCGATGTACAGCTCTTTGAGTTTGCCGTGTTCAATTTCGCTGACTGCTTCGTGACGGTCGGAACGATCGTGCTGATGATCTACATTATTTTCTTCATGGACAAGGACAAAAAGCCCGGCAAAGCGCAGGAGAATGCCCATGACAAGGCATGAGCTGGTATTCCCGCCGGAGGCAGAGGGACAGCGCCTGGACAAATGGATCGCGTCACTCGACATCGGCCTGACGCGATGTGCGGTACAAGGGCTGATCGCTGCGGCACATGTCACCGTGGACGGCAGCCCCGTCCCGAAGAACTGCCGCCCGAAGGCAGGCGCACAGATCACGGTCGAGGTGCCGCCGCCGGAGGAAATCGAGATCATTCCGCAGGATATTCCGCTCGATATTGTCTATGAGGACGACGATCTGCTGGTCGTCAACAAGCCCAAGGGCATGGTCGTGCATCCCGCGGCGGGCAATTACGATGAAACGCTCGTCAATGCCTTGATGTTCCACTGCAAGGGCAGCCTGTCCGGGATCAACGGCGTCATTCGCCCGGGCATTGTCCACCGCATCGACAAGAATACCTCCGGGCTTCTGATCGTGGCCAAGAATGACACGGCGCACCAGGGGCTTGCCGCGCAGATCAAGGCGCATTCCTTCACGCGGGAATATGAGGCGATCGCGGTCGGGCATTTCCGGGAGGAGAGCGGCACGGTGGATGCCCCGATCGGGCGGCATCCGGTGGATCGCAAGAAAATGTGCGTGACCGACAGAAACAGCAAGGAAGCCGTGACGCATTACCAGGTGCTCCGGCAGTTTGCGGGGACGGCGCATATCCTGTGCCGTCTGGAAACGGGCAGAACGCACCAGATCCGCGTGCATATGGCATACATCGGCCATCCGCTGTACGGGGATGATGTCTACGGCAAGGCCGTGAAGGGGACGCAGGGACAATGCCTGCATGCGCGGAAGATCGGATTTATCCATCCCGCGACGGGGGAATATCTGGAATTTGAACGAGAGGCACCGGCCTATTTTCAGAAGCTGCTGCGGAAAATGGAGGACTGAAGCATGTTTGAGGATCCCGGAAAAATCTGTATCATCACTGATCTCGACGGCACCTTCCTGCCCAGGAGCAAAAAGCCGCTGCCGCAGGATCTTGCGGCCGTGCGCCGGTTTGAAGCCGCGGGCGGGCTGTTTACCATTGCGACCGGACGCACCGTGCAGGCTTCGCGCCGGTACCCGGAGGAGCTTGGACTCAAAAGTCCCATGATCGTTTTCAACGGCGCCGGGATCTATGATGCCGCGGCGGAAAAGCTCGTCTTCATGCATCCGCTTCCCGATACCGCCTGCGCCATGACAAAGCAGATCCTTGCGGACAATCCCCATGCCGGGGGCGAGGTGCTGTGCGCGGATTCGACCTGGGTCGTCAACAATACCCCCCATGAGCAGGAGCATGTCCGCATCTGCGGCATCATCCCGGAATACGGCACCCCCGACGAGGTGCAGGGCACCTGGCTCAAGGTGCTCTTTGCGATGGATCCGGAGCAGATCCCCGCATTCATCGCGTACATCGACGCGCAGCACTTCCCGGATGTGGATTTTATCCGCTCTGATAAGCGCTTCTATGAGATGCTCCCCAAGGGCGTTTCCAAGGGCTCTGCATTGACAGCCTACCGGAAGCTCCCCGGCATGGAGGGATTTACCTTCATTGCGGTCGGGGATTTTGACAATGATATTGAAATGCTGGATGCCGCCGATTATGCCGTCTGCCCGCAGAATGCGGCAGATTCCGCCAAGGCGCATGCCGACCTGGTGCTGTCCCGCACCTGTGAGGAGGGCACCATGGCCGAGCTGATCGACCGGATCCTGGCAGGAAAGGAGACAGCATGAAGATCCTGAATATCCACGGCTACGGCGGCAGTCCGGAAAACGGCTTCTACCATGCATTGCGGGAATACGGCGTTTCGGAGATCATCTCGCCCGGATTTGACTACGACCGGCAGTCGCCCGGCGCGGTCTGGATCCAGCTCAATGCCCTCTTTGACCGGGAGCAGCCGGATGCGGTCACGGGTTCGAGCCTCGGCGGCTATTACGCGGCGCTGCTCAGCGCTGTCAAGGGCATCCGCGCCCTGCTGGTCAATCCCTGTCTCATCCCGCAGCTCACGCTTCCGCGGCTCGGCTTCCGGGAACGCAGCTTCATCCGCGAATACATGCAGCTCGGGGCGCATCTGGGCGTGCTGAAAAATGCCTATGCCATTCTCGGCGGGCAGGATGATGTGGTCGATTACCATGATTTCACGCGCTTCCTGCTGCCGGAGGGACACTGCATCATTGTTCCCGACGGCGGCCACAGGGGCTCCTCGCTGCCGCTGACGGATCTGCTGCGCAGCTACGGCGACACATTCTTTGGATAATATTTGCCTGCCTGCTTGCATTCTGCCGGAAGATGTGCTATAATAGAGGAGGATTCGTATGAGAGCGATCCCGGAAAATCCCGATCCGAATACATTTTACCGGCCGGATCACTTTGAGGACAGCCGGGAATTAGCAGTACCTGCGGGCTACCATGCCATTGCCACGGATGCCTTTGCAGAGTGCCCCTGCGAGCATATCCATATTCCCCGGACGGTCACGAAGATCAAAAGCGATGCCTTCGGGAAATGTCCGCATCTGGAAAGGATCACCGTGGATCCCCTTAATCCGGTCTATACGGCCAAAGACGGCATTCTCTACGAACGCTGGACGAAGACACTGTTTTATTGTCCCCCGTGCATTGAACGGGTGGAGGTGCCGCGGCACATCCGCAGCATCGGGCACAGCGCCTTCCGGAACAGCCATGCCCTCCGGGAGGTCATTCTGCCGGACAAGCTGCGTGAGATCCGGCCGTTTGCCTTCGACAGCTGCACGGCATTGCAGGAGATCCGCATTCCGCCGGAGATCCGGGAGATCTGGGGAACTGCCTTTTCGCATTCCGGGCTGACGCATCTTGAGCTGCCGCCGGTGCGCTGCATCAATATCGCTGCATTTGCCGGCTGCAAGTCGCTCGAATCCGTCACCATTGCAGAGGGGACACAGCTGATCGACAGACTGGCCTTCAATAACTGCACCGCGCTCCGGCATGTCACACTCCCGGAATCCGTGGTCATGATCGACGCAGGCGCCTTCGGACTGGATACGGCGCTCACCGGATTGCAGATCCGCTCCTATGTGCAGGTGCATGATTCGGCGCTGCGCCATGTGGGAGGCATCCGGATGGAATGGAACGGGCATGTCTATGCCTTTGCGCCCGGGGATGAACCCACGGAAACCCTGCGCAGGCGCATTTCCGGGGAGCTGTATGGCGAAATGCGCGACGCCATGCTCACGGCGATGCTGCATGCGGGACACCGGGGCGCCGCGGAATGGATCCGCGAACACCGGGATTATATCGCCCGCCGCATTACCGCAGGTGATATTCAGGCTGTGGAGCTTATGATGCAGTACCCGGGGATGTTTGACAGGACAAGCCTTGACGAGAGCATCCAGCTTGCCATAGAGCAGGAGCAGTACGAGATCCAGGCCATGCTCATGCGCTTCAAGAATGAAACGCCCGGCCTGTATGAGGGCACCGCAGACGATCTGCGGCTTTAATCACACCAGATGCAGCCCATTGCGGCTGTCTGATCTGCCGTGAGGCAGAGAAATCATAGATGGAGGTATACTCATGGACGAAACAATCAAGAAGCAGCTGCAAAAAACAGCCTGCAACATCCGCATGGGTGTTCTGACGGGAACATTCCATGCCAAGTCCGGTCATCCGGGCGGATCGCTTTCCATTGCGGATCTGGTGACGTATCTGTATTTTGCAAAGATGCATGTGGATCCGAAGAATCCGGATATGGACGACCGTGACCGCCTGGTGCTTTCTAAGGGACACACGGCACCGGCGCTGTATGCGGCACTGGCTGAGCGCGGCTTCTTTGACAAGAAGGAGCTTGAGAGCCTGCGTCACATCGGGGCTATGCTGCAGGGACATCCGTGCATCACGATCCCGGGCGTGGACATGAGCTCCGGTTCTCTGGGACAGGGCATTTCGGCGGCATGCGGCATGGCGCTCGCAGGCAAGCTCGATGCAAAGCCCTACCATGTATATACCATCCTGGGCGACGGTGAGATCGAGGAGGGTCAGGTCTGGGAGGCTGCCATGTTTGCGGCACATTATCACCTGGACAATCTGACAGCCATCGTGGACAACAACGGCCTGCAGATCGACGGCCCGATCAGCGAGGTATGCTCGCCGGAGCCGATCGACGAGAAATTCCGTGCATTCGGCTGGCATGTGATCGTGGTCGATGATGCGCATGATTTTGATAAGCTGGAGGCTGCCTTTGACGAGGCGGAGACCATCGTGGACAAGCCGGTGGCCATTATCCAGAAGAGTGTCAAGGGCAAGGGTGTTTCCTTCATGGAGAACCAGGTCGGCTGGCACGGTACTGCACCGAATGCGGAGCAGTACGAGCAGGGAATGAACGAGCTGCGCGCAGCTCTGGCAGAATTGGAGGGCTGAGTGATGGCAGATGTCAAGAAGAAGGCGACCCGTGAGAGCTACGGTGAAGCGCTGACCGCACTGGCGGAGAAGTACCCGGAGCTGGTGGTGCTGGACGCAGATCTGGCAGCAGCGACCAAGACGGGCATTTTCAAGAAGGCATATCCGGACAGATTCTTTGACTGCGGCATTGCCGAGGCCAATATGATGGGCGTGGCTGCGGGTCTGGCAGCAGCGGGGAAGATCCCGTTTGCTTCGACCTTTGCGATGTTTGCGGCAGGCAGAGCCTATGAGATCGTGCGCAATTCCATCGGCTACCCGCATCTGAATGTCAAGATCGGCGCGACCCATGCAGGCATTTCCGTCGGTGAGGACGGTGCGACCCACCAGTGCAATGAGGACATTGCGCTGATGCGCACGATTCCGGGCATGACGGTCATTGTTCCGAGCGACGACACCGAGGCAAAGGCTGCCGTAGAGGCTGCCATCCAGCATGAGGGCCCGGTGTATATGCGCTTCGGCCGTCTGGCGGCACCGATTCTGAATGACCCGGCTGACTACAAGTTTGAGTGGGGCAAGGGCATCACGATGCGCGACGGCAAGGACATTACGATCGTGGCAACGGGTCTGATGGTTGCCGAGGCTGTGGCAGCGGCAGAAACGCTGGCAGCAGAGGGCATTGATGCGAGAGTCATCAACATCCACACGATCAAGCCGCTCGACGAGGAGCTGATCCTGAAGGCAGCAAGCGAGACCGGCCGCATTGTAACGGTCGAGGAGCACAGCATCATCGGCGGTCTTGGCAGCGCTGTGGCAGATTGTGTCTGCGCAGGATGCCCGGTACCGGTGACGAAGATCGGTGTGAATGACGAATTCGGTCATTCCGGCCCGGCGGTGGATCTGCTCAAACAGTTCGGCCTGTCGGCGGAGAACATCACAGCAACGGTCAAGAAAGTGCTGAACAAGTAAGAGAATGCCCCCCTGAATGCCGCATGGCGTTCAGGGGGTTTTTGTGTCTGTATCCGTGAAAAATCCCCTCCCATGCAGGAGGGGATTCTGGATTACTGTGCATTCATCTCTGTGAACTGATCGTAGGCATTCCGCAGGGTGACGGAAACGGCATTTTTCCGCACGGTCAGACCGGTGTAGGTGCCGTCGGCAGCGACCAGATAATGCTCATCCTCCGTGGGGATCAGCGTCAGAACGATCTGCGTGCCGTCGGTGCGGGTGATCGTGAAGGTGCATTCCGGGTCGGCTTCGGGGGTTGCATCCGGAGCAATGGCATCATGCGTCATCTCCGGTACGGCATCATACAGCCGCTTGAATGCCGCGGTCTTGTCGGTATTGGTCATATCGACCGGCTCACCGTCAAAGTAATACCCGTCCTCCCGTACCTCCATCGTGAATTGCAGCTCCGGTGTCTGCGCCTCCATGGACGAGACAAGCGACAGCGGCAGATCGAGAATGCCGGTCGTCAGCAATTCATTGAGCTTCGTGTTTAAAAAGCCCGTGTCATTCGTGCTGATCGTGCCGATCTGTCCGAGCTGGTGGTCAAGCACATACACGCTGGTGCCGTCTGCGGTCGGCTCCGAAAAGCTGAATACGCTCTCGCCGTCCGCGGTTGCGATCGTCAGGACTGCCGCAGGCTTGTCAAGGCCGTATTCCGCGGCATCCTCCGCATACCCCGGAAATCCGGTGTAATAGATGCGGGTGAGGTAGGTGAGCATGGCATTGATCTGGGATGCGTCGATATTGACGGCGCGGATCGGTTCGGTGATCTCCCAGGAGGATTCCGGACGGACGAAATCAAAGACCGTTTCATTGCCGCGTTCCAGACGGACGGCATTGATATTGACGTCGTATTCCTCGATCATGTAGATGCTCTTGACAAAGGCAGCACCGCCCCGCAGCATCTCGCCCTCGGTGTAATCAATGGCATACACCGCTTTGTCATCCGGGCGCTTGACATACCAGCTGTCCTTCGTGGCAGCGGCATTGCCGATCAGCAGCGTCCGCGCATTCATGCCGTCGGAAACCGTCACCGTGACCGGATCTGCAAAGCCGTAATCAGCCAGGCGGCTCTCCTCGACCTCGATCTTGTTCGTGGCCGTCAGGTCGCACAGCGCGGCGCAGACATTGGTGATGTAGTAGGTGTTGAGCCGCATTTCATGGGGATAATCGGTGTCGGTCAGCACCCAGCCGCTTTGCTTTTCCACATGGAAATGGCCGTCGGGATTCTGAATGTCCACACTGGTAATGCTGTCGGCATCGAAATCAAAGAGCGTCAGGGAAGCCTCCTCCTCGGCTGCCTTCTGCTCGTCTGCCTGCTTGCGGCGGTCGGTCACGATATAGCCGACGATCACGCCGACAAGCACGACTGCCATGACCATGATGGCAGTAATCATTTTCTTCATACTCATGAGTAACGCCTCCTGAGCCATACGATCAGGCCGATCAGTGCCACGCCGAAGGGTACGGCGGTGAATACGATATTGGTGGTATTGGCCGCATTCTCGGAATTGAGCACGAAGGAATCATAGGTGCTCTCCTTGGCGGCGATGCCCATATCCATATCGAGGTCACTGTCATACATCCACGAGATCGTGGAAAGCATGAGGTTGACCGGAATGATCATGTAATCCTGGGATACGTTGGAATCGTCGATGAATTCGGCATTGCCCATGACCATGATCTTGGCGTTATTGCGCATGGTGCTGGTGGACACCATTGCCAGGTCAAGCACCTCTCCTTCGATGTCCTCGGCTTTCGGATCCGTACCGCCGTAAGCCTCACCGACCGCAGTCGCCGTGGCATTGCCGAGGGCATCGGTGCCGGAGGAACGTGTCTGGAGCAGGGAAGCGGTGGTGATGCCGGCCTCCTGCACGCTCAGATTCCGGTAAAAGCTCCGGGTGCTGCTCATGAAGGGAATGATGCCCGCGTCAATGAAATCAGCCACGCCGGAGGTCAGGTCAAGCTCCTCGCTCTCTGCCTGCACGACGCTGCACCGGAAGGTGTACGGGTCGCCGTTGATATGCAGGGAGGAGTCGGTCTCGGCCACCTTATCGTAGTCCATGCCGAGCGCGAAATCACGCAGGACGGATTCGATGTTGGTGTACTGCACGGCGGCCTCATTCGGGCTCATCCAGAAGCAGACATTGCCGCCTTCGTCGAGGTATTCGTTGAGCTTGCGCAGCTCGTCATTGGAGAGATCGGACTGGGGGGCGGCCAGCACGACAATGGCGGCATTCTCCGGCACACTGTCGGACAGCGCCAGATTGAGCTCATCCGTGCGGTAGTTGCGGTCGGAAAGATTGCGGCGCAGCGTTGTGTAGTCCTTCTCCAGAACCTTCTCGCCGTGGCCGGTGAGGAAATAGATCACGGTATCGCGGCCGCTGACAACGGCGTCGATCGCACCGGAAATGACATTCTCGCCGCGGAAGTAGGCGGCTTCCTGTACGGTATTGCCGTTTTCATCGGTGCTGTATTCGGACTGGTACATGCCCAGGCCGCGTACATGCTTGGTGCGTCCCTCGCAGGAAAAGACCATATCGCCCTTGTTCAGCGTATAGCCGTTCTCCTGGAGCTTGGCGGTCAGCTCCGGATCCGAGTCGGGATCGAAGTCGATCAGGTTGATGCAGTCGTATTCGCTGTATTCCTCCAGGGCATGGTAGAGCGCCATGCTCGGAATGTCGGTGGACAGGGTATCCATGTCGAGCAGGAAGTAAAGATCGACCTTCTTGCCCTGTGCATCGAGTTCCTTGAGGTAATTTCTGGTGGTGTCGCTCAGCTCGTACATCTTCGAGGGGGTCATGTCCCAGACCACATCGAGGCGGCTTGCCAGGAGATTGAGCACGATCGCAATGGCCAGCGCCATGACGGCGAGAATGGCTGCGAATGCGGAAAAGCTGATTTTTTTCTTCTGTGTGTTCTTTGTTTCTGCCATGACTGCCCCTCCTTATCTGTGGCTCCAGCGGCGCTTCTCGATGGACAGGATGTTCCAGATCAGCACGACCGCCGTCAGGCTCAGGAAGAAGATCAGATCCTCCAGACGGAACATGCCCTGCGAGAAGAAGACGAACCGGCGCTGCATGGAGAACCATGTCACGACGGAATTCAGATGCGGGTAGGAATCTACCAGGCGGCTGCCTGCGAAGGTGTCGAGGAAGAGCAGGCCTTCCATGACGATCTCACCGAGGATCGCGGCAATGATGGCATTGCCGACGAGGGAGGAGAGCAGCATGCCGACGGCGATGCAGACCAGACCCCACAGGAAGAAGCCGAGATACGCGCAGATCAGCGCCGGCCATACCACCTGCCCTCCGGTCGCGGCGGCATAGATCGGGAAGAAGATCGTGGTGGCCATCATGAACAGATAGACCGTTACGATCGCCAGGAATTTCGCCAGAACGATCTTCCAGACCGGCAGCGGGCTCGAATACAGCAGCACCTCCGTCCCGCCGCGGCGCTCATCGGCAAACGAACGCATGGTCAGGATGGGGATGATGAAGATGAAATAGAAGAAATTGTTGTAGAAAATATTGGAAAACGTGAATTTGAGGGTATTGCTCGTCAGATCGGAGATCGCGCTCACGAAGCTGACCGAGAAAATGAACATGAACAGTGCAGCCAGTACATACGCGAAGGGCGAGTAGTAGAAGGACTGCAATTCCTTTTTATATAATGCAAACATACTGTGCCTCCTCTTACTCGGAATCGTAGGGGTTGTCCGGCGCTTCCGGCGTCTCGTCGAGCAGATCCTGCAGGGAAGAGCGCTTGCCGCCTGCCTGCGAGGTGACCTTGAGGAAGACCTGTTCGAGCGAGAGCTTGGCCATATTCATTTCGACAATGCCGCACTTGTTGCTGACAAGCGCCGTCATGATCTCGCCGCGGGCATCCTCGTTTTCCAGCTCTGCCGACAGGCTCCAGCGCCTTTCGGCAAGCTCGCGGATGTCGCGCACGGCCTTGACGCCCTGCACATCCTTGATGATGCGCACGATGGTGTCGCGGTCGCCGTCCACCGTCAGATTCAGGAGGGTATTGGCGGTCATGCTGGCTTCAAGGTGTTCGATGGTGTCCTCCGCGAGGATCTCGCCCTTGTTGATGATGACCACGCGCTCGCAGACGGCACTGACCTCCGAGAGAATGTGCGAGCTGAAGATGATCGAATGGTCACGCTTCAGATCGAGAATGAGCCGGCGCACCTCGGTGACCTGTGCGGGGTCAAGACCGACGGTCGGCTCATCGAGAATGAGCACCTTCGGGGAGCCGAGCAATGCCTGTGCGAAGCCCACACGCTGCTTGTAGCCCTTGGACAGGTTGCGGATGAGGCGGCGGCGCATGTCGGTAATGACGAGGCGTTCCATCGCCTTCTCGACCTGCGGCATGATGTCGGCGCGTTTCACGCCCTTGAGCCCGGCGCAGAATTTCAGGTATTCCTCCACGCGCATGTCCGGGTACACCGGCGGGATCTCGGGGAGGTAGCCGATGCATTTCTTGGCCTCGATGGCGTCCTCCGTGATGTCGTGTCCGCAGACCGTGACCGTTCCTGCCGAAGCCGGCAGATAGCCTGCGATGATGTTCATGGTTGTCGATTTCCCGGCACCGTTCGGGCCGAGAAAGCCGAGTATTTCATTGTCACGGATCTCGAAGCTGATGCCCTTGACGGCGGTATTGCGCCCATAATGCTTTGTCAGGTTCCTGATCTCAACCATAGCAATGATACCCCTTTCCTCTTTTATTAGTATGGATTCTGTCGGATGTCTGCCCTCTCCAGACATATACAATTTATTATTACATATAGATGTGAACGGAATATTGATACAATGTGATAAAATGATGAAACTATGGAATTGTATCCGGAAATCTGCCCCGGATTGTGGAAAAGCGGATCATGATGTACAAGAATCTTGTCACACCCGGAAGGCTTATTGTGAGGAATGCGTGAGGGAATGCGGCGGGAATGATGGAAATGGCGTGAAATACAGTCTAATTGTAAACGAAATGTGAATATGATGAATATTTTTAACGTCAAACTGCCCAATTTTCAGGTTCGTTCAATATTCAAACTGCCGAAAAAACGAATTCAGAACCCCGGTTTCGTATAAAGGCTTGACAAAGAATTTGAAATTGGTTATAATAAATTGTGAAAAACCCTGAGAGGTATTGTATCCTGTGCACTGCGGTGATGCCATACGAAACGGGGTTTGAGAACCTGAAACCATTTTTCATCAACTAAATTTTAATGAGAGGGGAAATTACAATGGTTTTTAAGAAAAGCAAGGCCGTGATCGCCGCTGTTCTGTGCGCTGCTATGGCAGCAAACGCAATGGTTGCGACCATCTCCGCTTCCGCGTTCGAGCCGAGAACCAAGGAAGAAGCATTTGGTGATTCCACCTATGCTGAGCGCTTCCTGTCCCTGTATGACGACGTAGTCACCAAGGGCAAGGAAAACGGTTATCTGTCTTCCGAGGGTATCCCGTATCACTCGGTCGAGGAGGTTATCATCGAGGCTCCTGACTACGGTCATGAGACCACTTCCGAGGCTATGTCCTACCTGGTATGGATCGCTGCTATGCACGATAACATCACCAAGAACCACACTGACCAGGTTTCCAAGAGCGTAACCGCTTCCTCTGAGCTGGGTACCGCATGGAAGACTCTGGAGAACATGATCCCGTCTGAGCAGAAGGGCTTCTGGGACAGAGACTCCGTAAGCGCTCAGTACTGCGGCGAGTATGACAATCCTGAGGATTGCGCTACCAAGCATGCAGCTGATTCCTCCAAGACTGCTGAGAACCCGATCTACAAGTACTTCACCAGCGCTTACTCCGGTGAGAAGGGTCTGTACCTGATGCACTGGCTGGCTGACGTTGACAACTGGTACGGTTACGGCACCGGCACGAACTTCACCTTCATCAACACCTTCCAGCGTGGTGAGCAGGAGTCCTGCTGGGAAACTGTTCCGCATCCGTGCGTTGAGGAACTGAAGTACGGCATGAAGGGCACCCGTGGTCTGAAGGGTATCTTCAACCTGGATGCTCAGGTTGCTCCGCAGTACGCTTACACCAACGCGCCTGACGCCGAGGATCGTGCAATCCAGGGTGTATATGAGGCCAACAAGTGGGGCGTTGAGGATCCCAATGTTACCAAGCTCGCCGCTAAGATGGGTGACGAACTCCGTAACAACATGTATGATAAGTACTATCAGGAAATCAGTGAGAACACTTCCTGGACCAACGGCAATGCCGGCGACAAGTCCGCTCACTACCTGATGAACTGGTACACCTCCTGGGGCGGTGCTCTGGATGGTACCTGGGCATGGCAGATCGGCTGCTCTCATGCACATGAGTTCTATCAGAACCCGCTGGCTGCTTACGGCCTGATCACTGAGAACGGCCTGAAGAGCGGCATGCTCGCACAGGGCGCAGAGAAGGATTACACCAAGTCCCTCGAGAGACAGCTCGAGTTCTATCAGTGGCTGCAGTCCTCTGACGGCCCGATCGCTGGTGGTGCTACCAACTCCCTGCACGGCCGTTATGATCCCTACACCACGACTTCTACCTTCTACGGTATGATGTACACCCCGCACCCTGTATATGCTGACCCGGGTTCCAACCACTGGATCGGTAACCAGGTATGGGCTGTTCAGCGTCTGGCTGAGCTGTACTACTGG
>CACZPI010000111.1 GCA_902783005.1 uncultured Ruminococcus sp.
AGATTCTCAAAGTCAAAATGCGTGATGTAATTATACCGGTTCTCGCCCAGATAGGCCAGCAGATTCAGAATGGTCGTGTTGGAGCTGGATTCCTGCTCGTTGATGAAATCTGCATTGAGCGTGATCGGCAGCGTGCCGAGGTAATACAGCCCCGCCGTAATCAGGCAGCGCACCGTGGAAAGCCCCTTCTCCGCACAGATCAGCAGCGCCGTGAAGATCACAAGCCCCAGCGTATTCGAGAAGTAGCGCGTGTAAATAAAATAGTCGCCGCGTGTCTCCTCATTGCTGCCCTCTTCTCCGAGGAAGAGAATGCTGATGCAGAAGGCCGCTGCAAAAAACAGGATCGTCAGCACCGACAGCATCCAGAAGCGCCGGTCATCCCCCTCCCGCTTCGGAAGGGAATATTTCACGATCAGCGGCAGCGTGGCCACCAGTGCCAGCGCCAGAATGCCGTAGGTCGATGCAGATGCGGCAGAAATCTGCGTGGATGCGATCTTCATAAGCCCCGCAAATCCCTCCGGATCCAGGTAGGCATGCAGATGGCTGCCCATGCTGCCCATGGTATTGTTGACCTGCGATTCCGAGGTCACGCGCCAGACATGCGCCATGACATACTGCTTGAGGAAATGATCCCCCGCCAGACAGGCCGCAAAGGCCGCTGCAAAGGAGATCGGTTCGATCATCCATTTCCTCCGGAAGACCAGCACGAATGCGATCACCAGCAGCACCGCCGCGATCAGGCCGAGCGCCCGCCCGTGTACCGCATAGCTGTACACCAGCACGAATGCCAGCAGCACCGAGCACACGATCCGGTGTCCCCGGCGTTTCTCGTTGTCCAGCCGCAGCATCAGCAGCACCATCACCCACGGCAGCAGGCACATCATCGTTTCATTCCAGACCCATTTGCTGAACAGCAGGTAGCCCGGATACAGCCCCGCCGTCAGCGAACAGAAGAAAGCCGTCCACGGCGGTGCGCCGGCATAGCTTCGCCCGATGCGGTAGGCGATCACAGGGATCAGGGACATCAGGCACGAATTGAGGGTGGTGACCAGATGATACCGGAGAAGGGCACCCTTCGTCAGCAGGAAAATGGGAATATACAGCAGCGAGCTGCCGTAGCCGTAATAGCCGAACTGCGAGACAATGCCGCTCCAGTCCTCTCCGGCTGCCCATGCAGCGGTGGCAAGCACGCCCATTTCATCATGGGACATGTGGAGCATCTCCATCTGCAAGGAGACCTGCAAATGGATCCAGACCGTGATGCCGTACAAAAGCAGGATGTGCAGCCCCGGCAGAAGCCGGGTCAGGCGGTCACGCGCCCGCGGCGTAGGCGAGCGTTTCTGCGATGCCGGAAATGTCACTGGGGATCAGCTCCTTGTCCTGTCTGATTGTCTGTAATACGTCTTCTGTCACGACTGCGGGATGCTTCTTTGCCGAGAGGACATCCAGATAATTCCCTGCCACGATGCGCAGGTCAAGATGCGACTCCGCAAAGGCTCTTGCAGCCTGTCCGATCTGCCCGCGGCGCTCCGGATCTGCTGTCAGCTCGCGAAGTGCGCGGTACAGCACCTCCGGCTCCTGCTCCTCGCCCATATCCGCAACGGAAGGGAGCTTGCAGCAGATCTCGTCCGGAAACTCCGAAAAGCTGCCGATGTCATTGATGACGACGCAGCGGCCCTTGGCCAGGATGCGCATGAGGGAGCCGCTTGTCTCGCCGTTCGACGGGTAGCGCAGATTCAGGCAGATGTCGGTCATGTCGATGAATTCCTTGAACTGCTCAATGCTGATATAGCCCGTTACCCGGACAGCATCGCCAAGCCCCTCGGATTTCACGAATGCAGGCAGCTCCTCTTCGAGCTCCTTCGACAGCTTGCCGGCATAGAGAAGCCTTGTCTGCGGGAATTCCTTGTGCAGCCTTGCAAATGCACGCAAAATCGGCATGGCACGCTTGGTCGCGTGAATGCCTCCGAATGCGGCGAGCACCACGGCATCCGCGGGGTAGCCGTTTTTCTCCTTGACGGCGGCAGCATCGGCAAGCGGAAGGATCTCGGCATATGACGGGATCACCGACACCTGACGCGCCACATCGCGTTCAAGGAGCTTGCGTCTGGCCTCCTGGCTGTGGACAATGATGCGGTCGGCGGCATTGACCAGGTAGCCGTTGAGCTCCATGCCGTACAGATCCGGGGCAGCGGCATTGACCGGAATGCCCGGGCAGTCCTCCGCTGCAATGGTCTGGTAGAGCTTCGCATCCTGCCGCTGTGTCACGGCATAACAGTAGAAGGCGCCGTGCAGATTGTAGTCATGCAGCACCATCGTCCCGTGGTACTGCCGCAGGAGATCATACATATAAAAATGGAAATCGGAATTGCCCATCTGGTAGACCGTATCGGCATATTCCGTCCGGTGAGCGGCGTATTCGGTATACGGCAGGATGCGGACATTCTCCGCAAACCGGCTGGTTGGGGTGTAGCCCTCGTCGATATACACATCAATGTCACACAGCCCGCTCATGGCACGGATCACATCCTCGCTGTAATCCGAAATGCCCGATTCCTTGGGCGGCAGCGGCGTGAAGAAGGCAAGCCGGATGCGCTTTTCCTCCGCGGCGGCACGCGGGCAGGGTGTGATTTCGCCAAGCATGGCAATGATGTCGTCATTGACCTTGTCCCAGCGGTAGAGCTCCAGACGCTCTGCGCCGCGGCGGGTGTATTCTTCAAGCAGCGCCGGATCGGAGAGCATTTTCTCCATGCCCTGCGCAATGCTCTTGTCGGAATCGGCATTGACCAGGAGTGCCGCATCCCCGCCGATCTGGGCAAGGCTGGAATTGTCCGCCGTCAGCACCGGCGTTCCGCATGCCCATGCCTCCACGATCGGCAGACCGAAGCCCTCATACTTCGAGGGAAATGCCATGAGTGCGGCAAGATTGTAAAACTGCAAAAGCTCCTCATCGGAGACAAAATTCGTGAAGATCACATCGTCTGCGACATGATGCTCCCGCGCCACGCCCTGCAGGCGGTCAAGCGCCCCGGGGGAGAGCTTGCAGACCACCACAAGCTGGTAGGCAGCACGGAGCCCGGCATCCATCAGGCTGTAAGCACGGATCAGGCCGTCAAGGTTCTTGCGGCCGTCCTCGCCGCCGGTACACATGATAAAGGGCTTGGTCACGCCGAATTTCCGGAGAAGCGCCGCCCGGGTGTCCTCGGGGATCTCCTGAATGCAGTACCGGTCATCCACCGCGCCCCAGATCACCTTGATCTGTTCGGCCGGGAAATGCAGGTATTCGATCAGGTCGGTCTTGACGCTTTCCGAAATGACGTACAGTGCATCCGCCCAGCGCAGATTGTCCACGCAGCTCATATACCAGCGGTAGGTATTCTCATCCTTGAGGTAGCGGTTCTTCATGACATACGGAATGATGTCGTACACCGTCACCACGACCCGCACACCCTCGAACCATTCCTTCTGATACGGAATGAAGGTCGCTTCAAAGGGCGAGGTGATATAAAAGACGTCGATCTCATTCTCCCGCAGCCAGCGGCGGATCAGTGAGCCGATCACCTCTGCATACGCGGGATTGCGCAGGAGCATCTGGTTCTTGCCGGTGTCAATGGCATCCTCGGTGAAATGCGCCTTGTTCGTGATGAAATCCCCGAGCCGGTAGTCGGCTTCAAGCAGATTCAGGAAGAAATACTGATTCTGCTGATCCCGGTTCACCATGCCGGTGAACTGGCTGAATGCATAATTGCCGATGCCGCGGTTCTTGCTCATCGGGCCGAGGATCGCGGTGGCATCAAAGGCGATATTCATGCTGTGACCTCCTTCCCTGCATCAATGAAGATGGAATTGATCCCCGTGAAGGCGAATTCACGGTAGCCAGCCTGCTCCATGAATGCAAGGATCTCTGCATTCTTCTCCCCCACGGTCAGGCCGTTCTTGTATTCGATCATCTCGCAGATGATCAGAAGCGGGCGGAACTTCGCAAAGTCGATCATTTTCAGAATGGTCAGCTCCATGCCCTCTACATCAATATTCATGATCTCCGGCGCCTTGTCGGCAAAATGCTCCCGGATGATCTCGTCGATCGTGATTGAATCGACCTCCACGGTGCGTTCAATCTTCAGTGCGGGATTATCGCGGATGAAGGACAGCGCCGCTTCATGATCCATCGTGGACAGGCCGTCGCCGTTCATCACATAGAAGGGCAGCTTCACCCCCGGCTGATCGGACAGGCAGCGGTTGAGGACAATATCCCGCGGGCGGCGTTCGGACAATTCCTGCGTCAGCACGGGGTTGGCATCGACCAGGACACCGCTTGCGCCCTCGCGGTAGAAGCCGTAGGTATTGCTCAGATGCACTGCATGATTGGCACCGAGATCCAGATACCGGCATGCGCCCGGATCAATTCCGAGTGTGCCGAAAATATACCGGATGATCGCATCCTCCCCGGACTGCGAGAACGACGCGCGGACGTCATCGGCCTCCTCCGGCAGCAGCTCTCCGTCCGCACCGTGCAGGAAGGTGAGCTTTTCGAGCTTGCGAAGCTGCTCGTCATGCTGGAAAAGCCGTGCATTGGCCATATTCTCAAAGGCTTGCTGCTCATGCGCAAAGCCCGCAAACCGGCTGGCTGTCCCGTCATCCATTGCCTTCACCAGCTCCCGGAGCTGTGCAAGCTCCTGGGTCAGGCGGGACAGATCCCCCTGCAAGGCCTGCTTTGCCGACTGTGCGTCTGCAAGCTGCATCCGCATGGTATTCAGCTCGCTGTTGACCTCCGCAGAAAAGCGGTTGTTGGCGGAATTGTAGTCGGTCTGCTGCATCATGCACGGCTCGACATACCAGAAGGTCAGCCGGCGCATCAGGCGCTTGACCAAGCGGACGAGCTTCCCCTTGAAGCTGTATGCGGGAATGTCGCGGTAGGAGCGGTTGACGGCGGTCTTGTTCATGCGGTCGAGCCAGTCAAGCATGGCGGTATTGACCGGGGCGCTGCCGTCGGCGGTATGCTGCACGGAGCCTGCCAGCTTGTCTGCAATGACCTTTTGCAGGATCGGATCGTTTTTGGTACTCATGTTTCAGTCCTCCATTGATGCGGCACCTGTAAATAGCCGGTGCTGCGGTCATCCGAAATGACCTCGAAATCCGTATAATTCCGGTAAAAATCCATCGGTGTGCCGTCCTTGTCCACCACGGCGACATTCAGGATATACTGTCCTTTCAGCAGCGGCAGGGACGGGATCTCCACCGCGATCATGCCCGTCTTCCGGTCGGTCGCGACACGCATTCTGTCGATCTGGGTGTTGTTGCCGTAGAGGCATTCGCCGTCAAGCGTGTAGAAGCCGAAGCCGAAGACATATTCATCAAGCGGCTTGTGGATCCTGTAATCCATCTCGATGCGCAAGGGCTCGCCGGTTCGCAGGATGCGCACATCCTTGCCGGCGCTGTTGAGCATCCGCGCCCTGGTGATCTCGATATATTTCAGCCCGAAGCGGTTGGCGGAATAATCCACGCCGTTCTCCGCCGTCTGCGGCTCCTCCGCCGGGGGCGCCTCCTCTGCGGGGGCTTCTGCCGGTGTTTCCTCTGCGGGTGCTTCCTCCTCCGGCGTTTCTTCCGGCTCCGGTTCGGGGGCAGGTGCAGCCTCTTCCTCCAGACGCTTCTGGTTCATGAAGTTGAAATAGGCATCGACGACCTCCGGAGAGCGTCCCTCCTTGACGATCTGTCCGTCATTGAGCCAGATGGAGCGCTCGCAGAATTTCTCGATGGTGGACAAGTCATGCGTCACGATGATGATGGTCATTCCCTTGGCCTTCATCTCGCGCAGGCGGTTGAAGCACTTGGTCTGGAAATTCGTGTCACCGACCGCCAGGATCTCGTCGATCAGCAGAATGTCCGCATCGACATTGATCGCCACCGAGAAGGCCAGGCGCATGTACATACCGGAGGAATACGTCCGGATGGGATTGTCGATGAATTCCTCAAGCTCCGAGAAGGCGATGATGTCATGCAGACGCGCGTCGATCTCCTTCTTTGTCAGGCCGAAGATGGAGGCATTCGTATAGATGTTCTCGCGGCCGCTCATATCCGGATGGAATCCGGCGCCGAGCTCGATGAGCGACGATACGCGCCCGCGCATGATGATCTCCCCGCTGTCGGGATACATGATCTTCGTCAGCAGCTTGAGCGTGGTGCTCTTGCCGCAGCCGTTATGGCCGATCAGTCCGACCGCCTCGCCGCGGCGGACATTGAAGCTGATGCCGCCGAGCACCTGGCGCACCTCGTAATGGTTGCGCTTCTGAAACAGCAGCCGCTCCTTGAGCTCCGTGCCGCGGTCGGTATACAATTTGAAATGCTTGGTGATATTTCTGACCTCGATCGCATAATCCTGTTCGTTCATAGCTCCTCCCTCCGGATGGCGCACAACACAGCGTTCCCCTGTATCGTTATGGGTTTTCCGCTGCTGTATTATACATATAAATTCCATGATAAAAAGCCATTCATTTCATCATACCACATTTCACCCTTCCCTGTCAAGCAGCAGGGTACCGGAATTTCCGGAAAACAAAGGGGACTTCTTATCCATCTTGCACAGCCCCGGCCGGAATTTTTCCTGTCAATTTTCTGCATTTACCCCTTGACAAAAACCGCGGAATGTGGTATGATTATTTATGCCGCATGTGTCGGGCAGGGGATAAGTGCGCTCACGCGCCGCCTGAACACAGCGAGTTTTATAAAAGGCAGGTGCCAGAAAAATGTCCAAGTACGCAGTAATCGAAACAGGCGGCAAGCAGATCCGCGTAGCCGAGGGCGAGACAGTTTACATTGAGAAGCTGAACGTCGAGGCTGACCAGACCGTAACCTTCGATAAGATCGTTGCACTCGGTGCAGAGGACGGTCTGAAGGTCGGTGCTCCCTACGTTGAGGGTGCAGCTGTTACCGCAAAGGTGCTCAAGAACGGCAAGGCTAAGAAGATCACCGTCTTCACCTACAAGCCGAAGAAGGGCGAAAAGCGTAAGATGGGTCACAGACAGCCCTATACGCAGGTACAGATCGAGTCCATCAACGGCTGATTCTGAACCATGATCCGCGCTGTTTTTATTCAGAAAAACGGCACACTCTGCGGGCTGCGCATCAGCGGCCATGCAGGGTATGCAGATGCGGGACAGGATATTGTCTGCGCAGCCGTTTCCTCGGCCGTGCAGTATGCGACCATCCTGATCTCCGAAGTCTTCCGTGAGCCGGATTCCGAGCAGGAAGATCACGGCACCATTACCGTGATGCTCACCCACCCCGAAAAGGGACAGGCGTCCGGTGTGCTCGACGGATTGCACCAGCATCTGCAATTTCTCTCGGAGGATTATCCGGGAACCATTCAGATCCAGATTTCCGATCATTAACCCAACAGGAGGTGTCACAAAATGCTGAGAATCAGTATGCAGTTTTTTGCACATAAGAAAGGTATGGGTTCTACCAAGAACGGTAGAGATTCCGAGTCCAAGCGTCTGGGCGTAAAGCGTGCTGACGGCCAGTTCGTAACGGCCGGCAACATCCTCGTCCGTCAGCGCGGTACCCACATCCATCCGGGTGAGGGCGTCGGCATCGGCTCCGATGATACCCTGTTCGCCAAGGTTGACGGCAGAGTAAAGTTCGAGCGCTGGGGCCGCGACCGCAAGAAGGTCAGCGTCTACGCTGAATAAGCATTCGCCAACAGAATCCCGGGCTTCTTGATGCAGAGCAGCCCGGGATTTTTTAAGACTATTTTTAATACTGCTTTTTAAGAGCAATTACCAATCATTTGAATCCCACGAAACCCCGGAAGGAGGTACATGGCCATGTTTGTCGATCAGGCAACGATCCGGATCAAGGCAGGAAACGGCGGCGACGGTGCGGTTTCCTTCCATCGTGAAAAATATGTCGCAGCAGGCGGCCCCGACGGCGGTGACGGCGGTACGGGCGGCAACGTGGTCTTTGTCGTCGATGACGGCATGTCCTCGCTGATTGACTTCCGCTACAAGCGCAAATTCGTCGCAGAAAACGGCGAAAACGGCCGCGGCAAGCGCTGCTCCGGCAAATCTGCGCCCGATCTCGTCATCAAGGTGCCCCGCGGCACACTGATCCGGGAGAAGGAAACCGGCCGCATCATGGCGGATATGTCCGACGACGAGCCGCATATCCTTGCACACGGCGGGCGCGGCGGCAAGGGCAATCAGCATTTTGCCACCTCGACCCGGCAGATCCCGCGCTTTGCCAAGCCCGGATTCCCCGGCGAGGCATTCGAGATCTCCATGGAGCTCAAGCTCCTGGCGGATGTGGGTCTGGTCGGCTTCCCGAATGTCGGAAAATCGACTCTGATCTCCGTCGTCAGCGCAGCCAGGCCCAAGATCGCCAATTACCACTTCACCACCCTCACCCCGGTGCTGGGCGTCGTGAAGATCGACGATGAGAGATCCTTCGTCATGGCGGATATTCCCGGCCTGATCGAGGGTGCGAGCGAGGGCGTGGGACTCGGTCACGAATTCCTGCGTCATGTCGAGCGCTGCCGTCTGATCGTGCATGTGCTGGATGTCTCCGGATGCGAGGGACGCGATCCTGTCGAGGATTTCGAGAAGATCAATCTGGAGCTTGCCAATTTCAGCGAGGCGCTTGCAGAATGCCCGCAGATCGTGGCAGCCAACAAATCCGATCTGGCATCGCCCGAGCAGATCGACGCGCTGCGCAGCTATATTGAAGGAAAGGGACTTCCTTTCTTCTGCATTTCGGCCGTCACCACACAGGGAACAAAGCCGCTGATGGATGCCGTTGCTGCAAAGCTCGCGGAGCTCCCGCCGGTGAAGATCTACGAAGCACAGCCCATTTCGCAGGAGGACTGGATCCGCAGGGTTTCCGACCGCAAGGAATTCGAGGTCGAGATCGAGGACGGCATCTATTATGTGGATGCGGTATGGCTCGAACCGATCCTGCGCACGGTCAATATGGAGGATTATTCCTCCCTGCAATATTTCCAGCGTGTGCTGCGTTCCTCCGGCATCATCGACAAGCTCGAGGAAATGGGCATTCAGGAAGGCGATACCGTGGACATCTACGGGTTTGAATTCGACTTCATCAGGTAAGAGAGACTATGGAGCAGGAAACCATTCTCACCCCGGCACAGGCCGCGCAGTACAGCCCGCTGGCACTGGCATTTCTCGGTGACAGCGTGTATGAGCTGCTGGTGCGGCAGGCATTGACGGTGCGGGGCAATAACAAAGCACAGACGCTTCACCAGGAAAAGGTGCGTCTGGTCTGCGCGGCATTTCAGGCGCAGGCGGCCGAAATGCTCCTGTCCTCCATGACGGAGGCAGAGCAGGCGGTATACCGGCGCGGACGGAATGCGGACAGCTCTCCGCCCAAGCATGCCAATGCCGCCGATTACCGGAGAGCCACGGGGCTTGAAGCGGTATTCGGCTATTTACAGCTGACAGGTGATACAGCGCGGATCCATGCGCTGTTTGATTCGATATGGAGCATGCGGGATGCGCTCGCGCAGTCCCGTCATCAGGGTAATAAGGAGTGATAGATCATGTCAGGACATTCCAAGTGGAATAACATCAAGCGCAAGAAGGAAGCGACCGATGCCGTGAAGGCCAAGATCTTCACGAAGATCGGCAGAGAAATGATCGTTTGCATCAAGGAGGGCGGCCCGGATCCGAACAACAATGCCAAGCTCCGCGATCTGATCGCCAAGGCCAAGTCCAACAACGTGCCCAACGACAACATTGAGCGCCTCATCAAGAAGGCCTCCGGCGAGGGCAGCAAGGCAAGCTACGAATCGCTCGTCTATGAGGGCTACGGCCCGTCCGGCGTTGCCGTCATCGTTGAGTGCCTGACGGACAACAAGAACCGTACTGCCGGCGACATCCGCCATTACTTCGACAAGTTCGGCGGCAATCTGGGCACCACGGGCTGTGTATCCTTCATGTTCTCGGACAAGGGCATCGTTGTGATCGAAAAGGGCGACCTTGACGAGGATGCCGCAATGGAGCTTTGCTTTGACTGCGGCGGTGATGATCTGACCGTTGAGGAGGAGGTCATCACGATGGAGTGCGATCCGACGCAGGTACACGCCATGCGCGAGGCACTGACGGCAAAGGGCTACACCGTTCTGTCTGCCGAAGCCGAGAAGATCCCGTCCACCTACACCAGGCTCGAGGATCCGGACGACATCAAGAAGATGCAGAATCTGCTTGACCACCTCGAGGACAATGACGACGTTCAGAATGTATTCCATAACTGGGAGGAGCCGGACGAAGACTGATTCCGGCTGCCCGGTCATCCGGCAGAGCATCCTGCCGGTATAATCAGGAGGATTTGACATCATGAGAAGTACAGGCATTTTCAGACGGATTGATTCACTTGGCAGGTTTGTGCTCCCCAAGGAGCTGCGCAAGAGTCTGGACATCAACCAGAATGACTATCTCCAGATTTTCCTTGACGGGGATTCCATCATTCTCCGCAAAAGTCAGCTCAACTGCGTGATGTGCGGTTCTCCTGACGATTTGCGTGATTACCGCGATAAAAAGATCTGCCGCAAGTGCATTGAGGAGCTTCAGGCACTCGACTGAAACAGAATGCAGCCGCATCCCCGTCAGGGGATGCGGTTTTTTAAGGCATTCCTTTCCGGATGGAAAGCGGAAAAGCCTCTCAGCAGGGCGCGAGCGGCTTGCCGCCGGGAAGCCATGGCAGCACATCCTGGTAGCTGTTCCTTTCATCCGGATCGGGGCGGCCTGACGGAATGAGCCCTGTCATTTCCGTGCAGGCGCCGGTCAGCATCGTTTCCTCTTCCGGCAGGATCGGTCGTTTCATCGCAGTCACTCCTTTCTGCATGCAGTATGCCCGGAAGGCGCGGGAATGATACCAATAAAATTCAGGGAAAAATTGTATGCAGCCCTTGATTTTTTCTCCGAAATGTGGTATACTATTATAATTGGATGAACTATGCACAGCATATGAAAACCGATGTTGAATTTTTGCAGTTTGCTGCACTTCGATAGATCCCGGCAACGAACCCGATACCAACCAGAAAAGGAGCGAATCTGAACGTGCTGAAAAGTATGACCGGCTACGGACGCGCACAGGCGCAGCTCGGCGGCAGGGACATCCTGGTGGAGATCAAATCCGTCAATTCCCGCTTCCTCGAGCCGAATGTCCGCATTGCAAGAAGCTATACCTACCTCGAAGAGGAGCTCAAGGCTCTCCTCAAGACCCGTGTCTCCCGCGGCAAGACCGAGATCGCCGTCACTGTGACTCTTGTGGACGGCAAACGCGCCGACATCCGCGTCAATGACGAGATCGTCCGCGGCTACCTGGAAGCCATGCGCGATTACAGCGGCAGACTTGAACAGGAATCCGGCGGGATCCTGTCCATGAATGACGGCTACGGCAATTCCGACGGCTCATGTGTGCATATGAACTGGGCGGATATGCTCGGAATGCCCGATGTTTTCCGCATTGAGAAGCCGCAGGAGGATGAA
Organism: uncultured Ruminococcus sp.; assembly: GCA_902783005.1. Classification (GTDB taxonomy): domain Bacteria; phylum Bacillota; class Clostridia; order Oscillospirales; family Ruminococcaceae; genus UBA3855. The sequence continues at coordinate 11,502 of CACZPI010000111.1, forward strand.
GAGGAGATCCGTTCCTCCGTGCTTGCGGTCGCCGGGCAGGCACTTGACAATTTCGTTGCCATGCGCGAGACCGAGGGCGTCAAGCTCCGCGCAGATGTGGAGCAGCGCCTCGACATGATCGCCGCATTGCTCTCGAAGGTCGAGGAGGAGGCGCCGGCACTGACGGAAAAGTACCGCGAACGCCTCTACAGCCGGCTGAGCGAGCTGCTTGGCTCGACGCAGATCGACGAGCAGCGCATTCTCACGGAGGCTGCCATCTTCTCCGAGAAGACGGCTGTCGATGAAGAGACCGTCCGCCTGCGCAGCCATCTCGAACAGATGCGTACCATGCTTGCCGAGCCCGAGAGCGTTGGCAGAAAGCTCGATTTCCTTGTGCAGGAAATGAACCGCGAGGTCAATACCATCGGCTCGAAGGTGCAGGATGTGCGCGTGACGGGCTATGTGGTGGATATGAAGGCGGAGATCGAAAAGATCCGCGAACAGATCCAGAATATCGAATAACCGCGCTATTGCAGAAGAAAGGATGTTGCAGATGAAGCAGGGCAGACTGATCGTGGTCTCTGCACCCTCCGGATGCGGCAAGGGAACCATTCTCGGCCGTGTACTCGAGGACAAGGAACGGTTCTATTATTCCGTATCCTGCACCACACGCGCACCGCGTGCCGGTGAGATCGACGGGGTGCATTACCATTTTCTCACCCGTGAGCGCTTTGAAGCGCTGATCGCAGAGGATGCCTTCCTCGAGCATGCAGAATACAACCACAATTATTACGGCACCCTCCGTGCTCCGATCGACGAGCATATGGCTGCCGGACAGGACGTGATCCTGGAGATCGAGGTCAAGGGTGCCTCCCAGATCCGGGCGCTGCGTCCGGATGCATCACTGATCTTCATTGTGCCGCCGAGCATCGACGTGCTGCGCGAGCGGCTCATCAACCGCGGCACCGAGGAACGCGATGTCATTGAACAGCGCGTGGCACTGGCTGCCGAGGAGCTTCAGTATGCACCCGATTATGATTATGTCGTTGTCAATGACGATCTGGACACGGCCATTGCAGATTTCTGCGCCGTTGTCCGCGCCGTTGAGCTGAAAAACATCAAGTAACAGATAGAAGAAAGGATGAACTATCATGCTGAGACCTGCAATTACACAGATGATTACCAAGAACGAGAGCTGCTATTCCCTCGTGATCGGCGTGGCCAAGCGTGCCCGCGAGATCGCAGAGGATCTGGTCAAGGAGGGCAAGCCCCTCGAGGAAAAGCCGGTCAAGACGGCTGTTGACGAATTCGCCAGAGGGGAATACAAGATCGTAGAGGGCGCTCCCGAAGACGAGACAACCAGCGCACAGTAAGCCGTGGAGCGCTATGTCGCATCCGTCGTCATCCATGCGGCCAATTATCCGCTGGATAAAGCATACAGCTATCTGATCCCGCCCGCATTGCTGCGCACCCATCTGGAGGGCTGCCGTGCGGTCGTGCCCTTCGGACGCGGCAACCGCCGGAGAGTCGGTATGATCATCGGCATCTCCGAGCTGCCGCCGGACGGCGCCAAGGGGCTCAAGGAGCTGTATGCCATTCCCGACGCTGCACCGGTGCTCGATACCGAGCAGCTCATGATGGTACGCTGGCTGCGGGAGAATACCTTCTGCAGCTGGTATGATGCTGTCCGCACGCTGCTGCCGTCGGCATTGCAGCTTCGGGTGCAGGAGCATTATGCCCTTGCAAAGCAGGAAACAGCCGGACTGTCGGAGGCGGCGGAGAAGCTGTACCAATTCCTGAGCCGCGCCCGCAGCCCGAAGGAGCTTGATGCCATGCTGGAGACCGGCGGCGAGCCGGAGAAGGCCGATGCCATCCGGGAGCTGACGGAAGCGGGGCTGCTGCAGCGCGAGGCAGAAACGCAGGTGCGCGTCAAGGGGAAGAAGATCCGGATGTGCTCGCTGTCCCCGGAGGCGCCGGCCGTTTCCCTGACCCCGAAGCAGCAGCAGGTAGCCGATGCCCTGCGGGAATTCGGCACCCTCTCCGAGAAGGAGCTGTGCTATATCTGCGGCGTGACGAGCGCTGTGGTGACGAATCTGGTGAAGCGCGGTACGGTCATCCGCACCGAGACCGATCCTCCGCAGGAATTGCCGGAGCCGCAGCCCGATGCGCCGGAGATCACACTTTCCGGGGAGCAGCAGGCGGTCTATGACCGGATCGCTCCGTGCCTGGAGGACGATGCACCCAGATGCTTTCTGCTGCGCGGCGTGACGGGCAGCGGCAAGACTTCCGTTTTTGAAGCGCTGATCGAACGCACGCTTTCGATTGGAAAAACGGCGCTGCTGCTGCTGCCGGAGATCGGACTGACCCCGCAGATGATGCGGCGGTTTTCCGCACGCTTCGGCAAGCAGATCGCGGTGGTGCATTCCGGACTGTCTCTGACTGAGCGCAGACGCTCCTATGAAAGGGCAAGGGCAGGCGAGGCAAGGCTTGTGATCGGCACCCGAAGCGCGGTATTCACACCGCTGCCGGATCTCGGGCTCATCATCATGGATGAGGAGGGCGAGCGTTCCTACAAATCCGATGCTGCCCCGCGCTACGACACCATTCAGGTGGCCAAGCAGCGGGCGAAATACCACGGCGCCGTACTGCTGCCGGCTTCGGCAACACCGACGCTCGAAAGCTATTATTACGCAAAGCAGGGGTATTACGAGCTGCTCGAAATGAAGCAGCGCTACGGAAACGCAGTGCTGCCGTCCGTGGAAACGATCGACATGACCCAGGAACGGCAGGCCGGGAACGATTCCGAATTCAGCAATGCGCTGCATGACGCGCTTGCAGAAAATCTCGGGCGCGGTGAGCAGAGCATTCTGCTGCTCAACCGGCGGGGCTACCACACGATCATTAGCTGCTGCACCTGCAACCAGCCGGTGTACTGTGACAATTGCTCCGTGCCGATGACGCTGCACAAGACGGACGGCAATCTGCATTGCCATTACTGCGGCAGCATCCGACGGATGCCGGAGGTCTGCCCGAAATGCGGTTCGCAGCATCTGCGCCGCATGGGATTCGGGACGCAGCGGCTTGAGGATGAGCTGGCAGTCCGCTTCCCGAAAGCCCGGATCCTGCGCATGGACGCAGATACCACCGGAACGCGCCTTGCCTATGAACAGGGCTTTGAGGCATTCCGGAAGGGCGAATATGACATCATGCTCGGCACCCAGATGATCGGCAAGGGACTGGATTTCCCGAATGTGACCCTTGTCGGCGTGATGAGTGTCGATAAAGCGCTGTATGCGGGCGATTTCCGCAGCTATGAGCGCACATTTTCCCTGATTACCCAGGTCGTAGGACGCGGCGGACGCGGCGGCAAGCCCGGACGCGCCATCCTGCAGACCTTCATGCCGGAGCATTATGTGCTGCGTCTGGCGGCACAGCAGGATTACGAAGCCTTCGCAGAGGAGGAATTCCGGATCCGCAAAACGCTCCTGTTCCCGCCGTTCTGTGACATCTGCGTCATTGGCATCAGCGGGGAGCAGGACAAGGATGCTGCCGCAGGCGCACAGGTCATGCTGGAAAGCCTGCGCGAGCAGCTTGCTCTGGAAGAAAAGAAGCCGCCGCTGCGCGTGCTCGGCCCGATGCCGTGCAGCTACCAGAAGCTCGGCGGGCGCTACCGGTACCGTATCATTATCAAATGCAGGAATTCCGCTGCGCTGCGCAGCTACCTGCAAAAGGCCATGCAGCTTGCATCGAGCCGCCGCGAGGCATCCCGGGTGCATATTTATGCGGATATGAACGGCAGCATCGGTATATAATAGAGTCACAGAAAAGAAAGGATGGAGGAAATATGGCTATCAGAAGGATCATCACCAAGGAGGATCCCACGCTGCATGTGGTATGCCGGGAGGTCACCAGGTTTGATGACAAGCTCCATGAGCTGCTTGACGATATGGCAGAAACGCTCTACAAGGCGCAGGGACTTGGCCTTGCGGCACCGCAGATCGGCATTCGCCGGAGAATCGCGGTCATTGATGTGCAGGACGGCTCCGGACTGATCGAGCTGATCAACCCGGTCGTGGTCAAGACCAGCGGCAGGCAGCGCGATGTGGAGGGCTGCCTGTCATGCCCTGACCAGTGGGGCTATGTGGTACGTCCCAATAAGGCTGTCGTCCGCGCCCAGAACCGCGACGGCGAGATGATGGAATACCATTTCGAGGAGCTCGGCGCACGCTGCGCTCTGCATGAGATCGACCACCTCGACGGCAAGCTGTTCCTGGAAAAGGTGGATGAATTCGTTGATCCCGCACAGGAGGAAGAGGAATGAAGCTCGTATTCATGGGAACGCCCCATTTTGCGGTTCCTGCATTGCAGGCGCTCTGCCGTGCGGGGCATGATGTGGCAGCGGTATTCACCCAGCCCGACAAGCCCAGCGGCCGGAAGATGAAGCTGATCCCGACCCCGGTCAAGCAGGCAGCGACCGAGCAGGGGATCACGGTGTACCAGCCGCTTTCCCTGCGCAAGGGCGAGGATGCGGCTGCATCTCTGGAAACGCTCCGGAAGATCGCTCCGGACTGCATTGTGGTCGCAGCCTACGGGCAGATCCTTCCGAAGGAAATACTCGACCTGCCGAAATACGGCTGTGTCAATATCCATGCGTCACTTCTGCCGAAATACCGCGGTGCCGCCCCGATCCAGTATGCTGTCCTGAACGGCGAGACCGAATCGGGCGTGACGGTCATGCAGATGGCCGAGGGGCTTGATACCGGCGACATGCTGCTGCAAAGGGCGGTTCCGATCACGGAGAATGAGACTGCCGACGAGCTGCATGATGCACTTGCCGAGCTTGGCGCACAGATGATCTGCGAGGCAATGGAGGGGCTTGCAGCGGGAACGCTGACGGCAGTCCCGCAGGACGATGCCCTGTCTTCCTACGCCTCGCGCATTACAAAGGAAATGAGCGCACTGGACTTTACCAGAAGCGCATCGGAGCTGCACCGCGTGATCTGCGCCCTCACGGGATTCACGCAGATGGACGGCAAGCGCCTGAAGGTCTACCGTGCAGCCGTCTGTCCCGGAAAGACCGATGCACAGCCCGGTGAGATCACCGATCCGGAGCATTTCACAGTCGCCTGCGGGGATGGCACCCTTCTGACCTTTACCGAGGTGCAGGCAGAGGGCAGCAAGCGCATGCAGACAAGCGAATTCCTGCGCGGCCGCAGGCTGACGCGCGGGCAGAGGCTCGGTTAAATGGCGGAGAATCCCAGAGCGGTCGCCGTCCGGCTGATCCTGCGGACGGTGCAGGACGGCAGCTATACGAATCTGCTGCTTGACCAGACGCTTGCACAGACGGATCTGCGTCCGGCTGACAAAAGGCTGTGTACCCAGATCTTCTACGGCGTGATCGAACGGATGCTGACACTTGACCATGTGCTCGGGTGCTATGCCAAAAAGCCCCCGGAGCCGGTCATCCGCTGCATTCTGTACAGCGGTCTGTATCAGCTTTTGTACTGCGACAGGATCCCCGACAGTGCCGCCGTCAATGAAACGGTCGCATTGTGCAGCGCATTCCGGAAGAAAAGCGCATCCGGCTTTGTCAATGCCGTCCTGCGCGGCTTTCTCCGCGATGACAAGCGCATCCGGGAGCCGGACGATCCGCTGCTTGCAAGACAGGTGCGGTATTCCGTTCCGGCAGAGCTGATAAGCGCGGTCACGCAGGATCTTGGGGAGGAGACAGCCGATGCCTTCTTTGCACAGGCATTGCTCTCGCCCCCGGTGACGATCCGCCGCAATCCGCTGCGCGGCAGCATAGAAGCGCTTGCACCGCTTTCCCCGGAGCCGTGTCCCGGCGCGGAGGAGGCGTATTTCCTGCGCGGCGTGGATGCCGCACATACGGAGGCATTCCGGAAGGGACTGTACCATGTGCAGGATCTTGCACCGCAGATCTGCTGCAAGCTCCTGGGCGCACAGCCCGGCGAAACGGTGCTTGATGTCTGCGCCGCACCCGGCGGCAAGACCTTTACCATCGCCGAAATGATGGAAAACCGCGGCACCGTCTATGCCTTTGACCTGCACCCGAAGCGCGTGAAGCTGATCGCAGACGGCGCCGCAAGGCTTGGCCTGAGCTGCATCACGGCAGCGGTGCAGGATGCCCGGAAGCCCCGGGAGGATATG
>CACZPI010000112.1 GCA_902783005.1 uncultured Ruminococcus sp.
AAACACCTTGTGTTTACTACCATTTCTACTACTAACGATGTCCTTAGAATGCCAAGATATGCCGCAATTTGCCGAGTTCGCCGTGAATCTTGACAGAATCAGCACACCCGTTCGTCGAAGTATACAACGGCAAAACACGGCAAATCACGGAGGTTTTAAGCTATGATAAGAGTAATGTTCGTCTGCCACGGCAACATCTGCCGCAGCCCGATGGGCGAATTCATTCTGAAAGATCTGCTGCAAAAAAACGGTCTGGAAGGGCATACCGTTGCCTCCAGTGCTGTCAGCCGGGAGGAGATCGGCAATCCGGTCTATCCCCCTGCACGCCGGGAGCTTGCGCGGCACGGGATCAGCTGCGAGGGCAAAACCGCAGTGCAGCTGACACGGAGCGATTATGACCGGTACGACCTGTTCCTTGTCATGGATCAGAGCAATCTGCTGCATATCTGCCGCATTTTCCCCGAGGATCCCGGTCATAAGATACACCGTCTCCTGGAATTCGCCGGACGGCCGCAGGAGGATGTGGACGATCCCTGGTACACCCGCAACTTTTCCAAAGCCTATGATGACATCCTTGCCGGATGCCAGGGGCTTCTGGAGGTGATGCGGCATGACTGATTCCCAGACCGCTGCCAGGAGAGGATACCTCTCCGGAAGCACGCTCAAGCTCATTGCCGTGATCACCATGCTGATCGACCATATCGGCGCATTCATTCTCTCTGATCTTCCCGCCGGAGAAATCGTGCTCCTGGCCACCGGGGATTTTACCTTCACCGTTTACAATGCCTTCCGGCTGGTCGGACGGACTGCTTTTCCGATCTACTGCTTCCTGATCGCAGAAGGCGCTGTCCATACCCGCAACCGCATCCGGTACGGCTGCAATCTGCTCATCTTTGCCTGCATTTCCGAGATTCCCTGGAATCTGATCCATGCCGATTCCCTGCTCTTTGAACGGCAGAATGTGTTCTTCACGCTGCTGTTCGGGTATCTGTGCATCTGCGTGTATGATCTACTGTCGGACAGCCGCTGCCCTGTGCAGCCGCAATGCTGCTCGTTCTCCTGTCCGGCCAGCAGCTTCAGGCTGACTACGGCATCGTCGGGATCGCAGTGGTATTCCTCTTCTGGCTTCTCCGCGAAAAGCCCGTCGCACTCGGCATCACCGGCGTCTGCATCCTGAGCGCAAAATGGAAAGCCATTCCGGCATGCATCCTGATCGGGCTGTACAACGGCGAACGCGGTTTTATTCGCGGGAATACGGCGAAATATCTGTTCTACGCCTTTTACCCCGTGCATTTGCTCATTCTCTGGTACATCCGCTTCCGCATCCTGCAATAGATCCTATGATGAACGCCGAAAGCTCCGGAGCTTTCGGCGTATACTATTATGTATAGCAATGGTAATCTGATGCTATGCCTGTTCATACAGTGCCGGGCTTGGCTTCTCCCTGATGGCTGCGGATGATCCGGCGGATGGTATCATACAGATGCGGCTTGAGCTCGTCCATGCCGCAGGGATCGGCATACAGGATCGCTGAATAGCATGCGCCCGAAACCAGCTCCACGATCAGAAACAGCATGATCTCCGGATCCCGGAATTCAAACGGCGCTTCCGCCAGCATCGCATCATAGACATCCCGGAAATTCACATCCCCTTCGGAAACGGGATTTGTCAGCGCATTCTTGAACACGCCCCAGCTCAAGTTCTTCGAGATAAAATTCAGAAGCGCCTGATTCGCCTGGAGCTGGTCAATGATATGGTCGATCACCCAGATCAGCCTGTCCTCAAAGGAAAGGGTTCCATACTCCGGACAAACCTGCAGCGCTTCATAGGCTGCCAGGAACAGCTGGCTGGACTTGTGGCTGATGAGCTTGTTGCGAATGTCATACTTGTCCTTGAAATATAAATAGAATGTCCCCTTTGCGACACCTGCACTCCCGACAATATCCGAGATCGAGGTCTTGCTGAATCCCTTGGTCGTGAAAAAATCAAAGGCCGTATTCAGCAAAGTATTCTCCTTGTGCCGCTTGTTAGATTCCAGCTTTCCCATGGTGGTATCTCCTGCGTTTGTCAGCCCTTCCGGGCGCGGATTGTTCGATACTTCTATTATATCCTGAAAACTGCTCCCTGTCAAGGGATGAAAAGTGACCATTAGTCATAAATTGAGACAGCAATTTTTGTGCAGCCCTACAAAAATATGACCGATGGGCATATTTTTTACGCAAAGCTATTGACTGTTGGTCATTTTTGTAATATACTATGGATAGAAGCCGGAAGGATCCGGCCAATGACATTTTCTATGAAAGGACGCGGTAAGATTATGCTGAAATTCGGCGAATGGGTCGTGAAGCACAAGGTTCTGATCCTGGTATTCGGACTGCTGCTCATGATCCCTGCGGCTCTTGGGTATCTGGGTACCCGGGTCAATTACGATATTCTCTCCTATCTCCCATCCGACCTGGACACGATGGTCGGGCAGGACATCCTGATCGACGACTTCGGAAAGGGAGGCTTCTCCTTCGTGGTCGTCGAAGGGATGCCGGACAAGGATGTTTCCAAAGTCCGGGAATCTCTTGAACAGGTAGACGGCGTAGCCGAGGTGCTCTGGTACGATTCCCTGGCAGACATCTCCGTACCGAAGGAGGTACTTCCCCAGAAGGTCTATGATTTCTTCAATTCCGGGGATACCACGCTGATGATCGCCTTCTTTGAGGAAGGCACCTCGGCTGACCGGACAATGAATGCGGTCGATGAGATGCGGAAGATCACCTCGGAGCAGTGCTTTATCAGCGGCATGAGCACCATCACCACCGACATGAAGCACCTGGCAGACAGTGAAACACCGCTGTATGCGGTCATGGCTGTCATTCTGACCAGCATTGTCCTGGCAGTTTCGATGGATTCGTTCCTGATCCCGGTGTTCTTCATGCTGAGCATCGGTCTGGCCGTTGTCTGGAATCTCGGCTCCAATTTCGTACTTGGTGAGATCTGTTTCCTGACACAGGCGCTTGCGCTGGTATTGCAGCTTGGTGTGACAATGGATTATTCCATCTTTCTCTGGCACAGCTACAAGGAGCAGCAGCTTACCTATCCAGACCACAATGAAGCCATGGCGCACGCCATTGCCAATACCGTGACCTCGGTCGTGAGCAGCTCCATTACGACGGTCGCCGGATTCCTGGCAATGTGCTTCATGAGCTTCACGCTTGGCATGGATCTGGGAATCGTGATGGCAAAGGGCGTTGTCTGCGGCGTGATCGCATGCGTGACGGTTCTGCCGGCTATGATCCTGATTTTCGACAAGCCCATTGCCAAGACCTCCCACAAGGATTTCCTGCCGGAATTTCACAGGATCCCGGCATTCATCTGCAAGCACTTTGCACTGTTCCTGACGCTTGGTCTGGTGCTGCTCTTCCCGGCACTGTACGGCAACGATCACTATGATGTCTACTACAAGCTCGATGCCACGCTGCCGAAAACGCTGCAAAGCATGATCGCAAACGACAAGCTCGCAGAGCATTACCAGATGAATTCCACCCACATGCTCCTCACGGATGCGGATATGGATGCCGCAACGGCAACAAAGATGCTCTCAGAGATCAAGCAGGTGGATGGCGTGAGCTTCACGCTCAGCTATAATTCCCTCATCGGCCCGTCCGTTCCGGATGAGGTGGTGCCGCAGCGTATCAAGGATGCGCTCAAGAAGAACGGCTACCAGCTCATGATGATCGGTTCGGAATATGTGGTCGCTTCGGATGAGGTCAATGCGCAGGTCGAAACATTGGATGAAATCGTACACCGGTATGACAAGGATGCCCTCCTGATCGGTGAGGCACCGGCTACCAAGGATCTGATCCAGATTACCAACCGCGATTTCAAGGTCGTGAGCATCCTGTCCATGGCTGCCATCTTCCTGATCATCCTCATCACCTTCCGCAGCATTACCCTGCCGGTGATCCTGGTGGCAGTCATCGAGCTGGCCATCATGATCAATCTGGGACTGAGCTACTTTATCGGTGAGCCGCTGCCCTTCATTGCATCGGTCGTCATCGGTACCATCCAGCTCGGTGCAACCGTCGATTACGCGATCCTGATGACCACGCGCTACAAATCGGAACGCGCTGCCGGACGGGATAAATACGAAGCAGTCGGCATTTCCCTGCGCACCTCCATGAAATCCGTCATAGTTTCCGCGCTCGGCTTTTTCGCTGCCACCATCGGTGTTTCGCTGATCTCCAAGATCGGCCTGATCTCCTCGCTGTGTACTTTGCTGGCACGCGGCGCCCTGATCTCGATGGTCGTCGTGCTCACTGTCCTGCCCGCTGCATTCATCCTGCTTGACAGGGTGATCTGCATGACCAGTGCGGGCTTCCCGAAGGAGAAGCCCTCCCAAAACGCTTATCTTACTGAACAAAGGAGTGCATTATCATGAAAAAATATCAGAAGCTGACCGCCTGTGTCCTTGCCGTTGCCGTATCTGCCGGCGTGACCGGAACGCTCTCCTACAATAACCGCAAAAATGCATCCGCGATCCATACCGATGCCCTGCCCGCCGAAGAAACAGCCGCAGAGGCACCGGCAGAGCGCATTGCTGCCGACGGGGATCTTTTCAAGGATGAGACTGTATATGTGCTGTGCAATTCTGATGCCAGCGTGCGGGATATTATTGTCAGCGACTGGCTGAAAAATCCGGGCGCACTCCAGCAGATCACCGATGCCTCCGGTCTGACGGACATTGAGAATGTCAAGGGCACCGAAGGATTCACCCAGTCCGGCGAAGGACTGACATGGGATGCCGCCGGAAGTGATATTTATTACAAGGGCAAGTCCTCGAATGATCTGCCGGTCACTGTACAGATGACCTATACCCTTGACGGCCGTCAGGTGGATCCGGACGCCATCACAGGACAGAGCGGACACCTTGTCATTGAATGGCGCTATACCAACCATACCGAAACGACCAGAACGGTAAACGGCAAGCGCACAAAGATGTATGTGCCGTTCATGACGGCAAGCACTGCCATTCTCGATTCGGATATTTTCCAGAATGTCGAGGTCACCAACGGCCGCGTGATCTCTGACGGCGAGAAAATGATCGTCGTCGGCATGGCATTCCCCGGACTTGCCGAAAGCCTGGGAATCGGGGACATGGAGGACATCTCCCTCAATATTCCCGAGACATTCCGGGTCGAAGCCGATGTGCAGAATTTCTCCATGCAGGATTCCGTTACAGTCGTCTCCAATGAGATTTTCAACGAGCTGGATCTGGACGATACCCATTCCCTTGACGAGCTCGAGGATAAGATCCATGAGCTGAATGATGCGGCATCCGAGCTTTGTGACGGCACGGCAAAGCTGTTTGACGGCACCAAGGAGCTTGATGACGGTGCCTCCGATCTGGCTGCCGGTGCGCAAAAGCTGTATGACGGCGCCTCCACGCTCGAAGACGGCGCCAAGAAGCTCGGTGACGGTGCCGGCAAACTTTCCGACGGTGCCGGGCAGCTTGCAGACGGTGCAGGTACGCTTGCAGACGGGCTGACCTCTGCCAAGGACGGCTCCGCAAAGCTGAACGACGGCATTGCACAGGTGCAGGACGGCGGCGTGCAGCTCTCTGCGGGAATTGATTCGGCCAAGGGCGGCGCAGATGCGCTCCATGACGGCCTTGCCTCTGCCAAGGACGGCTCTGCACAGCTCAATGACGGCATTGCAAAGGTAACAGAGGGCGGCATTACGCTTGAAGCCGGCATCGGCTCTGCCAAAGACGGCGCCGCAGAGCTGTATGCGGGTCTGGGCTCTGCAAAGGAAGGCTCTGCCAAGCTGACAGACGGCATGGCACAGCTCCAGGCCGGATCCGCGCAGCTCGGTGAAGGCATCGGCTCGGCAAAGGACGGTGCCCAGGCGCTTTTCACAGGGCTTGGCGCAGTTAAGGACGGATCCCTGAAGCTGACAGACGGCATTGCGGCTGTCCGCAAGGGCGGACAGGATCTTGGCGCGGGCATTGCCTCGGCCAAAGACGGCGCCGATCAGCTTACCGCAGGTCTGGCAGAAGCACAGAAGGGCTCTGCCGCATTGACCGAAGGATTTACGCAGGTGACCGACGGTGCCGGCAAGCTCGGTGCCGGAACGGATTCCTTCAAGGCAGGGCTTGGCTCCCTGACAGACGGGGCATCGCAGCTTGATGCCGGATCCGGTTCTGTTGCCGACGGTGCCGCACAGCTCTCCGCAGGCATCGGCCAGGTCAATACCGGTGCGGCTTCCCTCTCCGAAGGCATCTCCTCCGCAAAGAGCGGTGCCGATCAGCTTGCAGCAGGTATCACCTCCGCCAAAGACGGCGCCGCTGCACTGGACGAGGGTGCCGGTTCCCTGTCGGGCGGCCTTGAAACTGTCTCTGCCGGTCTGACAACGGCAAGCGATTCCCTGGATGCAACGATCGCTGCCAATCAGCAGATACTCGCTGCCTTGCAGGCGGCATATGCACAGGCGCCCTCCGAACAGCTTGGCATTGCCATTGCAACGCTTGAACAGACCATTGCCGGTCAGCAGCAGGTTTCCGCATCCATGAAAGACGGCGGTGCCTTGCAGGACGGCGTTTCGGCGCTGCGCTCCGGTGCCGCACAGCTTGACGAAGGAATTGATTCTCTTGGTGCAGGTCTCGGACAGCTTGAAACCGGTGCCGCCGCATTGCAGACAGGTCTTGCATCCGCCGATGAAGGCGGTAAAACGCTGGCAGCCGGTACCGATCAGCTTTATTCCTCCTCGCAGCAGCTTTCCGAAGGTGCCAGATCGGTTGCCGACGGCGCATCTGCTCTGAACAGCGGCGCTGCACAGTTCTCCGGCGGCAGTACGGAACTGCTTGGCGGACTGGATGCACTGCTTGCCGGGATCGACAAGCTCTCCGGCGGTGCAAAGGAGCTTGACGGAGGAATTGCGCAGCTTCATGCGGGAGCCGATTCCCTCTCTGCCGGCATGCATCAGCTTGCAGACGGCAGCACTTCCCTGAATGACGGTCTGGATCAGACAGCAGAGGGCGCAGGAACGCTCGATGACGGCATTGGTAAGCTGCATACCGGTGCGGGTACACTTTCCGACGGTATGGGACAGCTTGCAGACGGCAGCGCTGCCCTGGATGCCGGTCTTGCAGAAGCAGCCGAAGGCGCAAACGCCCTGGATGCAGGTCTTGCAACGCTGCACACCGGCGCAGGCGCTCTCTCCGGCGGCATGACACAGCTTGCAGAGGGCGCAGGTGCGCTCAGCGGCGGTCTGCATCAGCTTGGCACCGGTGCCTATACGCTCGATGCGGGGCTGGATGCTCTGCTCTCCGGTTCTGCTGAGCTCTCCGGCGGCATGCAGGCACTTGCTGACGGAAGCGGTGCGCTGAATGCCGGACTTGCACAGGTTTCTGACGGTGCCGCATCCCTTGGCAGCGGTCTTGACCAACTGACCTCCGGCGGCATGACGCTGAAAAACGGTGCCAACACCCTGTCTTCGTCCACGAAAGAGCTTGCAAACGGTGCAAAGTCCCTGTCTGACGGTGCCGGCGCCCTCTACCAGGGCATCGGAGAGCTGCGGGACGGCACGAATAGCCTCAAGGACGGTACTGCACGGCTGCGTGACGGCGCACAGGAGCTTGACGACGGCATGCATCAGTTCAAGACAGAGGGCATCGACCGGATCACGGATCTGTATGAGGATGAGGTCAGCGAGCTGATCGCCCGTCTGCGTGCAGTGAAGGATGCCTCCTGCGAATACCGTTCGTATTCCGGCATTGCCGAGGATATGAGCGGCAGCGTGAAATTCATCTATACCGTAGACGGTACGGATGCCGAATAACACAGCAATGCCCCTGAGCGCGGTGCTCAGGGGCATTTTTCATGTTACGGAATCTGATACATCATTTTCAGGCGCTGGGCTTCATTCGCTTCAAAGCCGAATTTCTCATAAAACGGGATCTTATCCGGCATGGCGCACAGCTCCACGAAAATCCCGGTGCCGCTGATGCCGCTCTTCCGGACAAAGCCGAGCAGCTCGCCGATCAGCAGACGGCCGATCCCTTTTCCCTGGTATTCCGGTCTGACGATCACATCCTTGATATAATAGTCAAGCCCCATGTCACCGATCATTCTGGCCATGGCGATAATCGTTTCGCCGTCAAAGACCGATACGCGAAACAGCGTGTGCTCCATAGCAAGCCTCGTCTGCTCCAGGGTCGGCCCCTGTCCCCAGACCGTTTCCCACAATTCAATGAATTGCTCTGCTGTCAGTTCATTATACCGAACGGTATACTCCATGGCGTACCCTCCGCTCCTGTGTTTGTTATGCATGTGTCCTTTCGGATTTCAGGTTCTTTTTATTCTCATACATCTCCTGGTCGGCACGTTCAAAGACATCGCTGAAATACCGGTCTGTCCCCGGATCATACACAGCCATTCCCGATGCGATCACCGGGGCACCCTCTACACGCCGGTTTTCCTCCACCCGGGCGCGGAGCTCTGCAAAAAGCACATCACGCCGGCTAAAATCGTTTCCGCTCAGGAATGCTACAAATTCATCCCCGCCGATGCGAAATACCGGACTGTGGGCAAAGATCTCACAGATGATGCGGCAGGCACTCCGGATGAATTCATCTCCGGCATGGTGGCCGAGGGTATCATTGACATGCTTGAGATCGTTCAGATCACAGACAACCATAGCAAAGGACATCTGCTCTTCGCCGCCCATGCTCTTGCGCACCTTTTCCTCCAGCTCATGGAAGGCGGTCTTGTTCTTGATGCCGGTCAGCTCATCGCGCCTTGCCAGCTCATTGGCCATATGCAGCGCGTGAAGCTGCTCCTGCTCCCGCTCGACCTCAGCATGGACGTCCTCCACACCGACAATCATATGGATCCTGTCGCTGCTCCACATGATCGTCATGCGGGTATAGCGCTGCTTGCCGTCTACGATCATCCGGTAGTCAAGCCCGCATTGCTTGCGCTCTTCAAGGGAGGAGATCAGATAATCCGGGGTGAGCATCTCCTGGAAGCGCCCCCTGTCCTCCGGATGGACAAGCAGCTCCGAATTCATTTTGGAGACCGCGAAGAAATCCTCGCCCTCCTCCTGCACCTCCAGCTTGCCGAAGATGGCATTGGCCGTAAAGCCGATGAAGCTCGCCGTTCTCATATCCACATAGTATATCACATCGTACTGCGAGGCAAGGCTTTCCGCGATCTGTCCGTAGATCTGATTCTTGCGGCGGCTCTCCGCAAGCTCCCGGAGTGTCGAGACCTCATTGTTGATATTCTCAAGCCCGATGATGACATGACGCCGGTCGCTTGCCCACATCTGCGAGCAGCGGACATTCGTGACCGTATCGCCCGTCAGCAGACGATAGGCAGCGGTATAGGTGCTCTGTGTGGCCAGATGCTCGAGAATACCGGCTTTGTCCAGGATCCGCATGGCATACTCCCGGTCATCCGGATGCACGAAAATCCCGACATTCTTCCGGGTCTCCGCAAAGAAGTCCTCGCCGGCCGCCGGAACATTCAGACGCTTGTAGAAATCATTGGAGGAGACTTCAAAATAACGCCCCGTCTCCATATCAACATAATATAAGGTATCATAATGCGCTGCCAGCCTGCTGGCGATCTGGTTGTAGATCTCCCGCTCGCGTTCCATTCTTTGCGTGAGATCGCGTTTTCTGACAGTCTCATCAATATTCGACACACCCAGAATGAAATAATCATCCGAATCGCTCAGCCCCCGCAGGAGCCGCAGCGAATGCCAGACGGGCTTTCCATCAATCATCAGGCGGTATTCAATGCTCTGCATCGAACCGCGCCCGACCTGTGCCAGGAGCTTTTCCTTCTGAATATCCCGCAGAAAAATGTGCTGATCGGCCTCATACACCACATGCTTTGTATGGTCAGTAAGATAGCTGAAAAAGTCATCTCCCCCGACCTGCGCATGGAGCGTGTGCGTGTCCGGATCGTTGGTATACCACTGATAGGCGTTGGTTACGGCATTGACATAGTACAGGCTCGAATAATCCATCAGGAGAGCCTCGGCGATCTTGTGAAAAACAGAATCGTGAGCTGCCATGTGTCATCCCCCCGTCGAATCCGGATATACTCCGGGTACTTATTTTCATTATACCATATTTCGACAGCAGATGCAAGCAAATGACACAAATTCATTAAGATTTTTTATGCCCGATACGCAGCCCTGCGACAACAGCCCCAAAAATAATAATAAAAAAACAGGAACCTGAATTCAGGATCCTGTTTTAAAAAAATATAGAGTTGGGGTGGAGGGATTCGAACCCCCGGGTGACGGAGTCAGAGTCCGTTGCCTTACCGCTTGGCGACACCCCAGAATCTTGTGTGTTGCTGTCGTGCTTCCCTGACAGCTTTTATATTATAGCATACCTGAATCGATTTGTCAACCCCTTTTTTCAAATTTTTTCAAAAATTTTTTTCATCGCGTGTTTGTGACGATCCCCGGAAAAGATGCTGACGAAAATCCGCTCCGGAATCCGGAAAATATATGCAAAACGACAAAAAAGCGGGATTTCTGCCGTCAAATCGGTTTTTTGGAGTTGACTTCTCCGGATTCAGTGGTATAATGATAAGTGGTCAATTGTAAAATTCAGGTTAAATGCCGCTGACCGACGTGTTTTGTGAAGGCTGCATGCCCGGCGCTGCGCCCTGACAAAGCACTCCGGAACGGTTCCGCCCATCCGCCCTCCGGCGGACACAGGGAGCATGTCTCCCGGAAAGGAGCAGCTATGATTGCTGCAAGAATCGTTGCGATTGTTATTTTTGTCGCAATGTTCATCTTGATCATCACTGACAAGATCGAAAAGCATTATGTCACCCTCGGATGCGGTGCCCTGACACTGATCGGTGTATTCGGCATCTGTCTCCGGGACTTCTCCGCGATGTGGAAGGTCATCAACCTGCGTTCCATCGCCACCCTTGAATTCTGGCATACCAGCGGCGCCGAATCGGAAACCGGCGGCGTGGACTGGGCGACCATCCTGTTCCTTGGCGGAATGATGGTCATGGTCGAGGGCATGGCGCGGGCCGGATTCTTCAACTGGCTCTGCCGCCGCATTGCCAAGCTCGTGCATTACAAGACCATTCCGATTTTCTTTGCTTTTATGGCCATGAGCTTCGTGCTGGCCATGTTCATTGACTCGATCACGGTCATTCTTTTCCTGGCATCGGTCACGATCGAGCTTTCCCGTCTGCTGAAATTCAATCCCGTACCGATGATCATGTCCGAGATCTTCTGCGCCAACCTCGGCGGCTCGGCAACCATGTGCGGCGACCCGCCCAACATCATCATCGGCTCGAATCTGCACTATTCCTTCATGGACTTCGTGCTCAATACCGGTGTGGTTGCGCTGATCTCCTTTGTATTTATTGTGCTGTACTTCTATCTGGTCATGAAGAAGGAGCTTGCCGGCGGCGGTGCATCCGAATCGGATTACGCCAACATGCCTTCTCCGGAGAGCTTCATCACCGATAAGAAGGGCTTTATCGCAAGCTGCATCATCTTCTTCTGTGCCGTGGCTATGCTGGTGACGCACAGCACGACCGGCCTGACGGTTGCCTTCATCGGCGTTGTCATTGCCATCATCACCCTCATCACCTCCGGCAAGCACATCGGAACCGTTCTCAAGGGTGTGGACTACAAGACGCTGCTGTTCTTCACAGGTCTGTTCGTCGTTGTCGGCGGCCTGGAGGAGACCGGTGTCCTCGAGCTGATCGCCGGCTTCATCAGCAAGGTCTGCGGCTCGAACTACTACCTCATGGTGGCCATCATCATCTGGGTATCCGGTATTGCATCGGCATTCATTGATAACATTCCGTTTGCTGCCACAATGGTTCCGATCATCAAGGATCTGGCCGGGACAAGCGATCCGCTGCTGGCGACGCTGGCATGGTCGCTGGCCATGGGTACGGATGTCGGCGGTTCTGCCACCCCGATCGGCGCTTCTGCCAATGTTGTCGGCACCTCGGCTGCCGCAAAGGCCGGTCATCCGATCGGATGGGGCGCCTACTGCAAGAAGATGGCTCCGGCAACCATTATCGTCATGGTAGTTTCCACGGTCTATGTATGGCTGCGGTATGTATCCGTTCTGTGATCCGGAAACAATCCTCATTCATCCCTCCCCGCAATCGGGGAGGGATTTTCTATGCATTATCGGCTTTATCCGGCAGCCCTCGATCTCATCCGCGAGCATGAACGAATCCAGGCTGCCATGGAAGCGCTTCGCAAGCTCGAAGGCTGATGATGCTTTACGGCGCCGTCTCCTTTGAGGCGGCGCTTTTCATTTGCCATGCAGAAAACAGATTTCATAAAAGATTTTCGGTTTTGAGCACATTTCCTATGCGCTATTGACAAATTCCTGCGGATATGCTATGATTAAAACAGCAGCGCAATGCTGCAAATCAGGATTACAGGAGGGGTTGCCATGTATGATATCATCGTCATCGGAGCCGGTGTGACAGGCTGCGCCATTGCACGGGCATTGTCACGCTATCAGGTGCGTGTCTGCGTGCTCGAACGGGCTTCGGATGTATGTGAGGGGTCAAGCAAGGCCAACAGCGGCATCGTCCATGCCGGATTCGATGCCAAGCCCGGCTCGCTGAAGGCGAAGCTCAATGTCGCCGGTGCCAGGAAAATGCCGGCATTGTCCAGGGAACTCGATTTTGCATTTGTGAATAATGAAGCGCTCGTTCTCTGCTTTGAGGAATCACAGCTCGATGATCTGAAAGCGCTTTATGAACGCGGCATCGAAAACGGCGTGGAGGGTCTGGAGCTCCTTGACGCCGATGCAGTGCAGAGGATCGAACCGGCGCTCAATCATGTGGCCGGTGCTCTGCTGGCGAAAACCTCCGGCATTGTCTGTCCCTTTGAGCTGACACTGGCAATGGCGGAAAATGCATACGAAAACGGCGCGGAATTCCGCTTTGGTGAGGCGGTGCAGCAGATCAGCCCCATCTCCGGCGGCTATGCGGTCACGACCGGAAATGGCACCTATGAAGCCCGGATCGTGGTCAATGCAGCCGGTCTGTATGCCGACCGGATCCATAATATGGTCTGTCCCGATCCCATTACGATCACACCCCGCCGCGGAGAATACTTCCTGCTCGACAAGGACTGCGGCAATCTGGTGCAGCGCACCATTTTCCAGCTTCCGACCAAAATGGGCAAGGGCATTCTTGTTTCCCCGACGGCGCACGGCAATCTGCTGATCGGCCCGTCTGCGGAGAATATTGAAGACAAGGAAAATACCGCCACCACCTCCGCCGGTCTTGCTTCCGTGCGGGAGCGTGCAGCATTGTCTGCATCGGATATTCCCTACAACAAGGTCATTACCAGTTTCACCGGGCTGCGTGCTGTGGGTGATACAGGCGATTTCATCATCGGGGAGGCTGCCGAAGGATTCTTTGATGCGGCCGGCATCGAATCGCCCGGCCTGACCAGCGCACCGGCGATCGGAGAATATCTGTGCGAGCTGATCGGAAAACGGATCGACCTTACGAAAAAGCCCGATTTCAAGGCGACGCGCAAGGGCGTGACCCATTTTGCACAGCTCTCCCGCGAGGCGCAGAATGCACTGATCCGGGAGAATCCCGCCTATGGCAGCATCGTCTGCCGCTGTGAGCAGATCACAGCGGGCGAGATCCTTGACGCGATCCACAGGCCGCTCGGGGCAACCACACTCGACGGCGTGAAGCGCCGGACACGCGCCGGCATGGGACGCTGTCAGGCCGGATTCTGCACGCCGCGCGTCATGGAACTGCTGGCAGAGGCACAGGGCATCCCGCTGACGGATGTCCGGAAACGATGAAGGGAGGCGGCAGCATGCGTGAATTTGATCTTGCCGTGATCGGCGGCGGCCCCGCCGGTATGGCAGCGGCACTCGCAGCAAAGGAAAGCGGCCTGGAACGGATCGTCATTTTTGAGCGCGACAGCGTCATGGGCGGCATTCTCAACCAATGTATCCACAACGGCTTCGGCCTGCATACCTTTCAGGAAGAGCTGACAGGCCCCGAATATGCCGAGCGCTATTTCCGCAAGGTGCAGGAGGCCGGTATTCCCTATGAAACCGGTACCATGGTACTGGATATTACCCCGGACAGGCAGATCACGGTCATCAGCCGGGAACGCGGTGTCGAAACTGTGCAGGCAGCCTCCGTCATTCTGGCCATGGGCTGCCGGGAACGCCCCCGTGGGACGCTGGGGATCGCCGGATTCCGGCCGCAGGGCATTTATACGGCCGGTACTGCGCAGCGCCTTCTGAATATTGACGGCGTACTGCCGGGCAAGGAAGCCGTGATCCTCGGATCCGGCGACATCGGACTCATTATGGCAAGGCGCATGACCCTGGAAGGGGCGCATGTCTCGGCGGTATTTGAGCTGATGCCGTACTGCAACGGTCTGAACCGGAATGTGGTACAATGTCTGGAGGACTACAATATTCCGCTGCACCTGAGCCATACTGTCGTGGAGATCCACGGCAAGGACAAGCTCGAGGGCGTGACAGTGGCAGCTGTGGAAAACGGCAAGCCTGTTCCCGGCAGCGAGGAATACTTTCCCTGTGACATTCTGCTGCTATCCTGCGGTCTGATCCCGGAGAATGAGCTTTCCCGCGGCTGCGGCATCGGGATCAACCCGCTGACCAACGGCCCTGTCGTGGATGACAGGCTGGAAACCAACATCGAAGGTGTCTTTGCCTGCGGCAATGTGCTGCATATTCATGATCTGGTGGACTATGTCTCCGCAGAAGCCGCCCAGGCCGGACGCAGCGCGGCTGCCTTCGTACAGGGACAGCGCGGGGACGGCGGCGAAACGCATCAGATCATTCCCGGCGATGGTGTGCGCTATACCGTACCGTGCAGCTTCCACAGAAACAGCAGGGAGGACACCCATCTGCGCTTCCGTGTCAGAAGCATCTACCGTGATGCAACGATCCTGATTTCCTGCGGGGATCAGGTCATTGCCAAGCGCAAGGCACCGGTTCTGCTGCCGAGTGAAATGCAGGATATCACGCTGAAATATCCCCTGCTTGAACAGGCAGATGCAGATATTATCGTTCGGATCGAGGGGGTGACGGCATGACACGCAATTTAATTTGTATCTGCTGTCCGCGCGGCTGTCAGCTTGAGGTCACGCTTCAGGACGGTCAGGTGACGGATGTCAAGGGATTTAGCTGCAAGCGCGGCAAGGATTACGCAGTCTCGGAGGTAACGGCACCTGTCCGCATGGTCACAACGACTGTGCGCACCGAGGAGGGCGTGAGTGTTCCGGTCAAAACGGCACAGCCCATTCCGAAAGACAAGATCTTTGCCTGCATGGAGGAGATCAAGGCAGTCCGTCTGCATCTGCCGGTACAGATGGGGGATGTGATCCTCGAAAATGCGGCCGGTACCGGGATCCCTGTGATTGCAGCACGGAGTCTTGGCGAATAAACCAATACAGGATGCAGGAACACCGTTTCCTGCATCCTGCTTTCAATGTTCACAAAAACTTTACAAATATATAGGTGCAGTTTTCTTTATATTGCGGTATAATAGTAAGATAGGTGTGTTTATCTCTCATAAATCGTTTTCGGAGGTCATTATGTATCACATTTTACCTACTCTGCTCATTCCGCTGCTGATCCTGGCGCTGGCGCTGGAAGGATGCTACCTGCTTTCGGGAAAAACCAGGATCGTTTCGCGGATTCCGCTGCTGATGCTGCCGCAGATGAAGCCTGCATCCTACTGCATGACGATTTTCAGCCTGACGGCGGCGGTGCAGATCATTACATACCTGCTGCTGCACTTCATCATCATGAACTGCACAGCCGGTGCCAAGCAAGGCTTGCCCGGACTTGTCATGCTTGTCATCAGCATTTGCTGGACGGGCGCCGTCTTCCTGCGCCTGTGGTGTACCAGGCGTACCTATCGCCGTCTGGGCGCACACCTCGCCATTCTCTGCGCTGTGCTGACCGTCCTGGAGATCGGCTTGTTCAATGCCAAGAGCCTCGGCTCCTTTGAATCCGAGGAGCTCAACATCCGCAAGGTCATCGTCACCTCGGACACCGATTTCACCCGCGAAGACGGCATTACCCTCAAGGAAAATTCCAAGCTCGTCATCAAGAATTTCCCCGAATATACCCGTGCGCTCGAGATCGAAGCCTATCAGCCGGCGCGGCAGCGTATGATGCGCATACAGGTCGCCATTACCGACGATAATTTCAAGGATCGCTTTACCGTGGTGGCAGACCGGTTCTATTCCGGACTGAGTGAATCCCTGGATGTGTCCTTCGTCCCCTACGGCACCCTGCGGCAGATCCAGCTCGAGGTCACGGATATTCATGATTATGCCAATATCCGCTCCATCACGGCCAGCAACAAGATCCCGTTCCGCTTCTCTGCGGCGCGGTTTCTGATCCTCCTGCTGCTGATCGGTCTGATCCTTGCCGTCCGCGAGACCGGCTTCAGCCATGTTACCTATGACAGAAAGCGCCGCAGCCACAGGATCGCTGTGATCGCCATGACAGCGGTATGCACCATGTCCTTCCTGCTGTTCATCATCCCGAAGGAAAAGCTGCTGGATTATCCGGTTGATCCGAGTTTTATCGCCATTTCCGATCCGTATATCCAGAATTTCGATGCACTCGAGCACGGCCGTGGCTGGATCGATATGCCGGCGGATGAACGCCTTGAACAACTCGAAAACGTCTATGACAATGAAGAACGCATCTCCTCCGGAATCCCAGCGGCGTGGGACAGAGCTTACTATAACGGCAAGTACTATTCCTATTTCGGCATCACGCCGGTACTGACGATCTATTATCCTTTCTGGTTCATCTTCGGCAAGCTGCCGACCATGCCGACTGCCATCAGCATTTATGCCGCTGTTTCGGCGCTGGCCATGTGTCTGCTGCTTCTGACGCTGGTAAGGCTCTTTGTGCCGGAGCCGAATTTCCTGGCAGTTCTCCTCATGCTTCCTGCTGCGGTCGTCACATGCGGCTGTTTCTACATGCAACAGTACCCCGGCATGTATACCGTTCCCTTTGCGGCGGGCATCACGTTCCTGCTGCTGGCGCTGTACCTGGGACATCGCGCCACCCTGGTCAAAATACCGAAGATCCGCTACGCCCTGCTTGCAGCGAGCGGTCTGGCAGTCGGCTTGTGCGCCGGTTCCCGTCCGGGCATGGCGATCGGCTGTCTGGCACTGACACCTGCCTTTGTCTGCATCCTGCTGGACAAGCAGTTTACCGTGAAATACCGCATTGCACAAGCAGCAGCCTTCCTGACGCCGGCGCTCCTGTGTGCGGCAGGGCTTATGTACTGGAATTACATCAGGTTTGACAATCCCCTTGATTTCGGTGCTTCCTACCAGCTCACTGTCAGCGATATTCACGCAAATCATCTGCAGTTCTCGATGCTGTTCGCCGGCATCTTCCAGAACCTCTTCCAGCCGCTGGAGCTGACCAATCAGTTCCCGTATTTCCATGTACGCGCATTCTATATGGCCAATTACGGCATGTATTCCTATGCAGAGGGCTGCTTCGGTGCGCTCTGGATCCCGCTGCTTGGTGTCGGGACCTTCCTGGCGCCGCACGGGCTGAGAATGCAGGGAGACATCCTCGAAAAGGTTCGCCTGCGCGGCTTCGTGATCTGCTGCATCGCATTTTCCGTGCTGCTGGCATGGATGGATCTGTGCATGGGCGGTACCACTGTGCGGTATATCTTTGACTTCGTACCGCTTCTGACTGTGAGCAGCTCCGTGGTGCTGCTGCGGAATATGAAGCAGGGCAGCGGTCTGCTGTACCGTGTCTGCATCTATGCGATCGCGCTGACCTTTGTGCTGATGCTGGTGCTGACCTGGGCAGACAGCGGCGCGGTATCGCATCACAATTTCCCGCAGATCTATGACATTGCGGAAGATCTGTTTACCTTCTGGAGTTAAATCCGATCCCCCATCCGATGCCGTCGGATGGGGGATTTTGTCAGCTCAGCTCGGAAAGATACAGTGTCACACGGCTCTCGATCGCCCGGGCGCATTCCTCTGCGGTGCAGTCTCCCGCAAAATACCGCTCCGATTCCTCCTGCAAGATCACCACAACAGCAGGTGTCCACATGCCGCCGGCTGAGATGCCGTCGAGCCATTCCATGATCTGCTCCCCAAGCATCGGATCCGGTTCCGGGAATGCCACCTCATCCGAACCGATCTGCAACGTCTGCTGCCAGGTCGAATCCGGATGGAGCTGTGCTTCGATCTGCTGTTTCGCTGCCGAACGGAGAACGGGAACCGTCCAGTCTGCTGTCTCCTGCATCCGGATCTGATTGTCCTCGCGAAGGCCGAATTTGATGAAATCCCAGATCTCCTCCTTGTACAGCGAATTCCGGTTGACGGCAAAGGGATTGCTCGTCATCCAGACGGCGCCGTTCCCGCCTGCCATCACAAATCCCGGAAGGGCGATCTCATCGGTGCCCATATAAAGCTGCTGGGTCTGCCATGACCGCACGCATCCCATCGGGCTGTACCGGAGCAAGGCCTTGTCGTCGATGTAGTCGCGGGAACTATCGCGGGCAGACGGTCTGTCCGGCGCCTGGTTGCAGATCTTCAGAATGCGGATAAACTCCGGTGAATCAAAGCTGCATGTCCCCGCATCCCGGTCAATATAGCAATCCATATCCTGCGTCAGCAAGCCAAACACCTGGGATTTCGGATAGCTGTCCGGGAAGAGCGTCATGCCTGCCGGCGGATTCTCATAAAGGGAGAGCTTTGCCTGCACGGAGCCGTCAAATCCCTCCGGCAGATACTCTGCCTTCATGCAGAGCGTGGACGGGTCGCCGGAGAAGCACAGCCTTTCCTGACGTCCGCTGACACACAGGGAATCGAGCAGCGCTGTGAAATAGTCCTCCCGGTGAAATTCCGGATCCTGCTCCATCCACGGCAGCCAGTCCTCAAACAGCCCCTTGTTGGACAAGGCTTCGTAATCGGCATTCCGGACGAAAAACAGATCTGGAACGATCCCGGAGATCATGTCATGCTCGAACCGGTCAAAGGCATCGCTGCATTCCTGATAATGTGCCTCGTAGTCCGCATCGGAGGGTGCATGCGTCAGAAAATCCTGCACGGCAATATGCACACAGTCAGACTGGCGGTTGTAGCGCTGGATCAGGCTGAGTGTCGCGTCGTCGAGATTGAAGGCCGCCGCAGAAATGATCTGCATAGCAGCAAGCTCCTCCTGTGTGCGCCTGGTCAGATGCAAGAGCGCCGATAAGCCGCGCTCCTGCATAATACCGAACATTGTCCCGTCACTGCATAAAACCGCGTCACAAATGCCGTATTCCGGCAGGTCGGAATCCGAAAGCCGCAGAAACACCGCTGCTTCCCCGGACTGCGGATCCATGCTGTACATCGCCCCGGCATCACAGCAGAGGATCGGATGCGCTGCATCTCCGGGCATGACGGCCTGGCTGTCCTGCGGAAGCGGGATCTCCTGTGCATCCAGTGCATCCGGATCCAGCCGGAACAACTGTGCATAGCCGTTTCTGCCCTCACAGTACACAGCACCGTCCGTGCCGGAGAAAAGATTGAAGCTGACAACGCCCCGGATTTCCCCGCGCAGCGTCAGATCGGGTGCAAATACCCGGACGGTGCCGGCGGCATCGGCGGTATAGTGATTCCCTGCCGCGTCGCAGCACCAGCTTTGCAGGTCGCGGGCATGTCCCTCGGAAACATCCAGCATTCCGGTCACATCCTGCGCGGAAACCGGATTCCCAGCCTTATCATAGTCGGCAAGGGTAAGCGTGACATTGGAAATTTCGTAATTCTCCGTTCGTTCTGTCAGATCCCATAGAACAGAAAAGCCGTCGTCATGCTCCGCGGCACCGAGGGCACAGCCCGTTCCCTCCAGCGGCGTCATGCTGCCGGAATCCGGATCGTAGAGCCCGGCACAGACATCCCCCGCAACAAAATAGCGGATGAGAATGCTGTCCCCTGCCCTCCAGATGCCGTTCAGTCCGATCGCACCGGCGGCAAATTCCACCGGTTCGCTCCGCCATGCATCGGAGAGCGTCAGCTGATAGGTTGCGCCGGTCGGCTCCGGTGTAGGTTTCCCCCTGCTGCAACTGCAAAGCAGCAAGGCGGCTGCGGTCAGAATGGACAAAATGCGTTTCATAGATACCCCTCCCGTTTCATGCGCTCATCGGCGCGTTCTGCTATGAATACGATTGAGAGGGTCGATTCCTGACACTTTCCCGGAAGATTTGTAGAAACGCACAAATAGCCGCTGCGAATTTTGTTCAAAAAGCAGAAACCGCATGACCTGTCCGGTCATGCGGCTTCCGTAGGTTATTGAGATAGGAACTGTCAGGAGAGTGTTTCGACTGTGCCGAAGAAGATCGGCAGCGATGTCTGGGTATCCATGATGACGTATACAAAGGGACGGTCAAGTACAACGGATTTCGGAGGCTCCATAACGCAGGTCTCCTTCACCAGGACAGCCGTCACCGCCGCTGCGCGGGTACCGCCTTCATACATGTCGATGTGCGTCTTATGCAGAACAGCACTGATGTACAGATCTCTGTCAGACATCGCGCTGAAATCCGCAGTTTCGCTTTGGAAGGCACTGGTCATTCCCATTGCCTGCAAAGTATCACCCAGCTCGGTGGAATAGTCCAGGCTGAATTTCGGAAGGGAAATATCCACAGTTTCCCGGGAAGGATTGGAAAGCATGGTGTGCAGTGCATCCGGTGTCAGTGTGGCCAGGTATTCGCCCGTCGTCATCCCCTCCTCCGGAAGGATGGCCGCAAAGGCATATTTGCCGTCCTGGTAATACTTGATAAAGCCGGTAGAATGCTCGTCAGACAGGTATCCATAGGTCTCGCCGTTCATCATGGGAACCGTCTGAGCCGCTCCGGATGCCGCAGTAAATGTGCCGTCCCAGGTCAATTCCGGGTCAAACTTATCCTCCCACTGCGCATCAAAGGTCACAGCGTTGATCAGGCACATTACCAGATCCGGGTCGATCCTGTCGAGGAGTTTGGGGATCATTTCATCGGTATTTGTGCGTACCCACAGATTGATGTCCTTCAGGGTCGTATCGTCAAAGGGCGCTGCAAATGCCGATGCATCATAATAATCGGCGGTATTCTGCAGGAAGGCGTCATTGACCTGTACGTCATTGCGGAACCATACGGAATTGGCTGTCATGAGCTGGCTGGTTTTGCCGTACTGCCCGCGCAGCCCGGCAAGGGATCTGTTCAGATCCGCAACCGGAGCACCAGCAGCAAGCACCTGCTCCATTTCCCGAAGGGTCTCTCCCTGTGCGCCGTTGGCAGTCATGGCAAGCGCCTGCATGACGGAATAGGGCGAGATCAGAGTGTTTTCTCCATCCTTTGCCGTTTTCTGCATGAGTGACAGGGCAAAGGCATTCTGGCTGCTGACAAAGGCATCATCCGGACTGCTTGTTTCCACCGGCTGCGCTGCCAGATTCCGGGTCAGCTCCCTGGCGGCATAGGTCGGATTTGCGGCGAAGATCCGTGCCTTCATCAGAGCCAGATCGAATACATCCAGAACGTTGTCGTGGTTCATGTCCGCATTCATCCAGTTTTCCACCGCACTCATGCCAAGCAGATAGCGCTGGAGCATCACCAGGTCATTGAGCGCAAACGAACCGTTGTTGTCCGAATCGCCGCGCAGGGTGTAGGCAGTATCCGTGACCTTTACCTCAAAGTACACCTCGGGATATAATACCCGGAACATGTCTGCCGTGTCATTATCCGAAAGAATGACGCCGATGGTATAGGTTCCGGGAGATGAACTGTCATAGCGGTAATCCTGAATGGTGAACGTCTCCGGCATTTCAAGCGGATTCACGCTGTCATAGACCGTATCCATTCCGTATGCCTCGTTGCCGTACAGCAGGCTGACGGTCAGGCCGGTCAGATCAAGCGGCTCTCCGATTGCATACGTTGTCCGGTCAGGCAAAGATGTCACAACAAGCTGGCCGAAGGATTCTTCGATCACACAATGCTCCGTGGAGTATTGCAGATCCTCTGCCGATGCCGAAACCGGCAGGCTGAGCGGGGCTGCCGCAACACAGAGTGCTGCGAGCAAAGCGGTGATCTTGTGTTTCATGATGCATACCTCCTTAATTTTGATAATCGCAGGATTATTCCTCTCTATATATAATTAACGCACAGACAGCGCAAAATTGCGTGGATTTATTGTAAACATTTTATGAATATTTATTGTCCTTGACATTCTTCCTGGAAATATGGTATGATTAGATAAAAGAGCTTTCAGGAGGCGCATCGTATGGCGGATATACAGAAGATCATTCAGGAAAAACTCGACGAGATCGAAGCGGCAGAGCATGTCAGGATCCTGCACTGTGTCGAATCCGGCAGCCGTGCATGGGGCTTTGCGTCGCCGGACAGTGATTATGATGTGCGTTTTGTCTACCTGCGCCGTCCGGAGGACTATCTTCGTCTGGAAGCGCAACGCGATGTCATCGAATGGCAGCTCGATGACGTACTGGACATCAACGGCTGGGATGTACAGAAATACCTGCGGCTGCTGTACAAATCAAACCCCACTGTATTTGAATGGAACAGCTCCCCGATCATCTACCGCACCGTTCCGGAATGGGCACAGGTCAAGGCGCTGACGGATTCCTATTTTCTCGAAAAATCCTCCCTGTACCACTACCTCGGAACCGCAAAGCACAATTATCATGAATTTCTGTGCGGGGAGACCGTAAAGCTGAAGAAATATTTCTACGTTCTGCGTCCTGTGCTGGCATGCCGTTGGATCCTTGACCGCGGCACGCCCCCGCCGATGCTGTTTTCGGAGCTTGCGGTGGCAGAACTGCCCGGGGAGATGCGTCCGGTCGTAAGCAGCCTGCTTGAACAGAAAATGCAGACCCCGGAGATCGGCACCGGTCATCGCATCGAACCGCTGAATGACTGGCTTTTCCATGAGATCGACACCCTGACAGAGGCCGCTGCCGGGGCAGAAGGTCATCTCGACAAGGGATGGGAGCCGCTTGACAGGCTGTTTCTCAATCTGCTGGGATTGCGCCGGTAAGGGCGGTGATACCATGTTTGGAAAACATTTTCAGCTCAATGAGCAGACCCTCTCCATTGTCGAGGAGATCGGCAGACATAGCTACCAGGCACATACCGACATGGAGGACGGTCTGCGCGTGGGAGAGCATTTCCCGTACCTGCAAACCTTCACAGCCTATGCGGAAAAATACATCACAGAACAGTACCGGGCGGAATTCCTGCGTTTCATTGAGCCGGATGCCATCCGGAAGACCGGGACGATCACATGATACATGCCGTCGGGGCATGCTTTACAGATGTAGATGCAGAGACCCGCGCCACGCTCGAAAGCCTGATCCGTCCCTAAACAAAACCCTGACCGGAATGCTGCCATTCCGGAGGAAACATAAGGAGGAAATCATCATGAATGAAGTATTGCAAGCCATCCGTGAAAGACGAAGCTGCCGGAGCTACAAGCCCGACATGATACCCGCGGAGGTGATCGCACAGATCTGTGAAGCCGGCACCTATGCGGCAACCGGCATGAATTTCCAGTCCCCCGTCATCATCGCCGTCACCAACAAGGCGCTGCGGGACAGACTGGCCGTGCAGAATGCCGCCATTATGGGGAAAGATGCGGATTTTGACCCGTTCTACGGAGCACCGGTCGTGCTGATCGTGCTGGCGGACAAATCCCGCCCGACGCATGTCTATGACGGCTCGCTGGTCATGGGTAATCTGATGCTGGCAGCGCATACGCTTGGCATCGGAAGCTGCTGGATCCACCGGGCAAAGGAAGAATTCGAGAGCGAGGAAGGCAAGGCGCTCCTGCAGGAGCTTGGGATCGAGGGGGACTATGAGGGCATCGGTCACTGCATCCTCGGCTATCCGGCAGCCGACCCACGCCCCGCTGCACCGCGCAAGGAAAACTATATCTACCATCTGGACTGATGACACAATAATCCCCCGCTCACTGAGCGGGGGAACATTTTACTTTCGGATCAATTTGCGGTAAAGCGCGATATACGAATCCGCGGAGGTGCTCCAGCTGAAATCACTGTCCATCGCACGCTTGACCAGAGCCTTCCATGCATCCGGTTCGTCGTAGCGCTCCTTTGCACGGCGGCATGCATCCAGCATATCGTGCGCATTGTAGGTCTTGAAGGTGAAGCCATTGCCGTCACCGTCGCCGTCATCCTTGACGGAATCCCGCAGGCCGCCGGTCTCACGAACGATCGGAATGGTACCGTACCGCATCGAGATCATCTGTGCCAGTCCGCACGGCTCGCTCTGCGAGGGCATCAGGAACATGTCACAGCCTGCATAGATCTGCTTGGCCAGCTCCGGACGGAATCCGAGTGTCACGCTGACCTGATCCGGATAACGCCACTGCATTTCAGAGAAGAAATCCTCATAGATCTTCTCGCCGCTGCCAAGGATCGCAAACTTGTACCCGAGGCGGATGATGTCTTCAAAGACATAACGGATCAGATCAATGCCCTTGTGCGAAACAAAGCGCGTTACAATGCCGATGATCGGCTCGTCACCCTGCTGAAGATTCAGCTCTTCAAGCAGCGCCTTCTTGCAGTCGAGCTTGCCGGCAGGTGCCTTGCTGCTGAAATTCTTGGCGATCACAGCATCGGTCGCCGGATTGTAGAGCCCGGTATCAATGCCGTTGAGAATGCCGCAGAGCTTTTCCTGCTTATTCACAAGGATCCGGTCAAGACCATGGGAATACCACGGATCGAGGATCTCCCAGGCATAGCTCGGGGAAACCGTTGTGATCTGGTCGGCCGTCTCGATGGCACCCTTCATCATATTGATGGCACCGTCATATTCGAGAATGCCCATATGATACAGCGGAATGCCCATGACCTCATTGAGCACCTCTCGTCCGTAATTGCCCTGGTACTGGATATTATGAATGGTGAAAACGTGCTTGATGTCCTGGTAGCCCTGCTGGTATTTGTAGAATACCTGATAGAACACCGGGATCAGCGCAGTCTGCCAGTCATTGCCGTTGATGATGTCCGGACGGAAATCAATGCAGCGCAGCATTTCCAGAACGGCACGGGAGAAGAATACGAATCGTTCGCAGTCATCATAGAATCCGTAGAGACCTTCTCTTCCGAAATAATACTCATTATCAATGAAGTAGTAGGTCACACCGTTCCAGATCGCAGTGAAGATACCGCAATACTGCTTACGCCACGAGACATCAACTGTGATGTTCGTCAGAAAGGTGAGCTGTACACGCAGCTCTGGGCGCATGGTTTTATAAAGCGGGATGACGACCCGGCAGTCATGTCCCTTGCTGTTGATCGCAGCAGGCAGGGATCCGATGACATCTGCCAGACCGCCCGAGGCTGCAAACGGTACAGCCTCGCTCGCGGCAAACAGTATATTCATTACAGTCACTCCAATTCTATGGGGAGATTAAAGTCAGATCTTCGCGTTTTTGCCGATATACAGCGGGTAGCTTTCAGAGCCCGTCAGTACGCGGCCATCCTGGATCTCAACATTCTTGTCCGTGATGACGCTTGTCAGGGAGCATCCGGCTCCGATGGTCGTGCCCTGCATCAGAATGCAGTTCTTGACAGTGCTTCCCTTTTCGACCTTGACGCCGCGGAAGAGGATGGAATTCTCCACCGTTCCCTCAATGATGCAGCCATCGGCGATCAGGGAGTTGGAAGCCTTGGATTCCAGGCCGTACTTAACAGGGCCGTTGTCACCGATCTTGGTATAGATCGGAGAACCGGGCTTGAAGAGTGCGTTGCGGTTGTTGGCTTCAAGCAGCGCCATATTGGCTGCATAGTAGCTTCTCACGGAATCAATGCGGGAGAAGTAGCCCTCAAATTCATAACCCATGAAATTGAATTCCTTGCAGCGTGCCTGGAGGCAGTCACGGATGAAGCTGTATTCATTGCGTGCAGCAGATTCCTTGACGAGCTTTGCCAGGAAATCCTTGCGCATTACATACATATCCAGTGCAATGGTGCACTCCCCTGCCATCTGCGGGTCGATCAGCACGGACTGAATGCGTCCCTCGGCATCCATTTCCAGCACATCCACGCAGGCACCGGAATCCTCGGTGTAGAAATACTTGCCGTATACTGCGGTAATATCTGCGCCGGATTCGATGTGCTGCTTGATGACGTCCTCGAAATTGATGTTGCAGACGTAGTCGCAGTCAGAGAGGACAACGTATTCACACTTGGAATGTCCTACATAGCTCCAGACATTGTTCAGAGCTTCCAGACGGCCTCTGTAAACGCCGTCGGCAGTCTTCTGAGAGAACGGCGGCAGTAAATGCAGACCGCCCTTCTTGCGGGCCAGATCCCATTCGCGTCCGGTTCCCAGATGGTCGAGCAGAGAGCCGTAATTCGACTTGGTGATGACACCGACCTCGGTAATGCCGGAATTCACCATATTCGAGAGCGGGAAGTCGATCAGACGGTATCTTCCGCCGAACATGACAGATCCCATTGTTCTCTGCTTCGTCAGTTCTACTACAGTCGAATCATGCAGTGATGCAAAGATCAGACCGAGTACATTATTATTTACGCCCATATCAGAGCCTCCTTGTATTAACTGTAGAATCTCAGAACGACCGGTAACAGCTACCGATCTCAAACGTCCTCCGAAATGATCTCCTTCGGAAGCACGGCCTTATTCTCGGAAATCGTTACGTTGTGACCGACTACGGCAATGCCCCAGTCATCGCGGTTCTCAACGGATTCCGGTGTGCAGCCGATGGTTGCACCGGATTCCACAACGCAATTCTCACCGACGATCGCATACTCTACCCTTGCACCGGACTTGACAACCGTGCCCGGCATCAGGATCGAATAATTGACAACTGCCCCCTCCTCGATGGTAACACCGGAGAAGATCACAGAGAAATCAACTTCACCGCTGATGGAGGAGCCCTCGGTAATCATGGAGTTCTCGATCTTGGCGGTTTCGCCGATGTACTGCGGCGGCATGTTGTTGTGGCGTGCATAGACCTTCCACTCCGGATCATACAGATCAAGCGGCACAGACGGGCTGAGCAGATCCATGTTGGCTTCCCACAGGGAATCGAGGGTGCCGACATCCTTCCAGTAGCCGTCAAAGGTATAGGCAAACAGGCG
Source organism: uncultured Ruminococcus sp. (assembly GCA_902783005.1). Classification (GTDB taxonomy): domain Bacteria; phylum Bacillota; class Clostridia; order Oscillospirales; family Ruminococcaceae; genus UBA3855. The sequence goes on from CACZPI010000112.1 coordinate 27,173, forward strand.
TTCATTATTGGCAAGCATCGCCGGAATGATATCCTTACCGAAATCCTTCGAGCCGGTATTGGCATTCTCATTCTCGATCAGATACTTCTTCAGCTTCTTCCATGTAAAGCAGTAAATACCCATAGAGGCCAGCGTAGACTCCGGCTCCTTGGGCTTCTCTGTAAAGCGAACCACGCGGTTCTCTGCATCTACTGTCATGATACCGAAGCGGGAGGCCTCCTCCATCGGTACATTGATCACGGCGATGGTGCCGTCGGATTCATTCTTTTCATGGAATTCCACAAGCTTGGAGTAATCCATCTTGTAGATATGGTCACCGCCGAGCACGATCACATATTCCGGATCATAGCGCTCGATAAACCGCATGTTCTGATAGATCGCATTGGCTGTGCCCTGGAACCAGTCAGCACCCTCCTTCGTCTCGAACGGAGACAGCACATGCACACCGCCGTACATTCTGTCGAGATCCCACGGCTGACCGTTGCCGATGTACTCATTGAGCACGAGCGGCTGGTACTGTGTCAGGACGCCGACAGTGTCGATGCCGGAATTGGTGCAGTTGGAAAGAGCAAAGTCGATAATACGATACTTACCGCCATACGGTACTGCCGGCTTCGCCACATTCTGCGTCAGGGCATACAGTCTGCTTCCCTGTCCGCCAGCCAGCAGCATTGCGATGACTTTTTTCTTTGCATTCATAATAATCCTCCTAATTGTAAACATCCGACCCGGCGCTCACTGCATGATCGTCATTTCTGTATCGGTTTGGCACCGGATCGGATAAAATAGAGCATTGCTCAGGCGTGTCAGGATTTCTTACCTGCATCCTTCTTCGCCTTGTTCTCCGCGACCTCATCGGCCAGTGCCGCCAGGCTCTTCTTGCGTTTCTTCGGAAGAACGCGCTTGAGGTACAGCACAGACAGCGCCGGAAGTGTCAGGGAGATGCACTGGTCAAAGCCGTGCATGCCAAAATCAATGGTCTCATAGGACCTGAGCGCCAGACCCATGCCGCCGAATTTCTCATCGTCGGTACTGAACAGCAGCTCATACTTGCCCTCGAAAGGCACACCGATCTTGTAATCCTCGCGGGTAACGGGGACAAAGTTGCAGACTGCAATGATCTCGCTGCCGTCATCCGCAATGCGGCGGAACGCGATCACGCTCTGCTTGTAGTCATCGTGGGAGATCCAAGAGAAGCCGCCCCAGGAATCGTCATTGTCCCAGAGAGCCGGCGTCTTGAGATACAGCGCATTGAGTGCAGCGACATAATCCTGCGTCTGCTTGTGCTCCTTCTGATCGAGCAGCTCCCAGTCAAGCTGGCTCTCGTAATTCCACTCGTTGCGCTGTGCAAATTCCTGACCCATGAAGAGCATCTTCTTGCCGGGATGCGCCATCATATATGCCAGGAATGCACGGTAGGACGCAAACTTGTCCATTTCAAAGCCGGGCATCTTCCCGATCATGGAGCACTTGCCGTATACGATCTCATCGTGCGAGATCGGCAGGATGTAGTTCTCCGAGAAGCAGTAGAAGAACGAGAAGGTCAGCTTGTCATGGTTGAATGCGCGGTAGATCGGATCGAGGGACATATAGGACAGCATGTCATTCATCCAGCCCATGTTCCATTTGAAGTTGAAGCCAAGTCCGCCGATATCGGTCGGCTTTGTCACCAGCGGCCATGCGGTGGACTCTTCAGCGATCATCAGGACATCCGGATGCTTGGCAAAGACAGCCTCATTGAGGTGGCGGAAGAATTCCACTGCCTCGAGGTTCTCGTTGCCGCCGTTGACATTGGCCGTCCACTCGCCGTCTCTCCGGTCATAGTCGAGGTACAGCATGGAAGCCACGGCATCCACGCGCAGTCCGTCAAGGTGGAATTCATCGAGCCAGTAGCATGCACTGGAAATCAGGAACGAGCACACCTCGCCCTTGCCGTAGTCAAAGACTCTGGTGCCCCAGCTCTTGTGTTCCATCTTCTTCGGATCCGTGTATTCGTAGCAGCAGGTGCCGTCGAATTCATACAGACCGTGAGCATCCTTCGGGAAGTGCGCCGGTACCCAGTCCAGGATCACGCCGATGCCGGCCTGATGGAACAGGTCGATCATCTCACGGAACTGGTCGGGCGTGCCGTAGCGCGATGTCGGTGCAAAGTAGCCTGTCACCTGATAGCCCCAGGAACCGTCAAACGGATATTCCGTCAGCGGCATGAATTCGATGTGCGTATATGCCATCTTCTTCATATAGGGCACCATCTGCTTGGCAAAGGAGACATAGTCCGGCGTTGTGCCGTCCGGGTTATGCCGCCAGGAATCGAGATGCACCTCGTAGATGTTCATGGGCCGCTTGTAGACGACCTGCTTTTTCTTTTCCTCAAACCATGCGGCGTCCTTCCACTCGTAGCTGCTCTCGTAAATTTTCGAGGCAGTTGCCGGGCGGGTCTCATAATGTGCGCCGTAGGGATCGGATTTCATCAGAAATTCGCCTTTTTGTGTTTCGATGCAGTACTTGTACGCATCAAACTGCTGCAGTCCGGGAATGATCGCCTCCCAGACTCCATCCGCAATGAGCACCATGTGATGCGCCTCACGGTTCCAGTCGTTGAAATCACCAACAACGGAAACGCTCACGGCATTCGGTGCCCAGACACGGAAACGGTGTTTCTTTTCACCGTCCTCCTCGATGGGGTGTGCGCCAAAGAATTTGTAGCTTTCACTGTTCTTTCCCTGATAGAATAAATAGAGCGGGAAATCATTTGGGTTGTTCGTATTTGAGTTCATAGCCTCTTCCCCCCTTATACAATATATTTTACCAGAAACAAAGCCGTTTTTCAAGCATTTTCCGGTAGGTGCTGAAAAATTCATATGTTTCGTAGATTTTGCGGACTATCATTTGTGCAACATTACCATATTTTATGGATTGTTAACCACAATTTGCCCTTCTTTTACGGGTGCCGGAGCCGCTTCGTTTGTCGAATTCGACAGATTCGACAGTGTTACCTTTCCGACGATCACCGTCACGTCATCCCGGCAGACACCGCCGTGAAATACCGGTGCTTTGGCAAGGATCTCGGCTGCTGCCTGCGCAGGCTCCGGATGCCGGAGGAGCACCTCGCGGATGTAGGGATATTCCGCTTCGCTGATGCCGTCAGAGGTCATGACGATCAGATCCTCCTCCATCCCGAACAGCCGCCGCTTTCCGGGGGCTGCATCGGTCATGATCCCGACCGGAAAGCTCTCCGCAGTAATGCGGTGCAGACGTCCGTGATGCCAGAATAATGTCGGAGATGCGCCTGATTTCCAGAGAGACATTTCTCCCGAATCGGCATCCATCTGCAAGACATCGAGCGTCGCGAAATTCTCCGTATTCGTCTCCGCCATCAAAAGCGTATTGACCAGGCGGATCGCCGTTGCGGCCGGCATTTCGCTGCATACCATCCGCCGGAACGTGCGCACGGCAATTCGTGCTGCCAGAGATGCCGTGCTCCCGCTGCCCATCCCGTCAGACAGCACCAGATAGCTGTTCCCGGCGCTGTCACAGAAGGCATCTGCATGGTCGCCGCAGCGTTCATAGGACGGTGCATGGACGCTGACGGTTTCCTGCTCAAGCCGGTAGGCCGGCACCTCACAGAAGCAGTAACGGATCGTATCCCCGTGCTGCACCTGCATGGAAAGGAGCGGTGTGCCGAGCTGCCGCTGCAGGAGCTTTTGCACAGCCGCTTCCGGAAATGCCGTTTGCCGGGTGTAGATCTCCGCCGCATAGCGTCCCCTGCGCAGCCGGTACACATAACAGGACGCTTCCTCGCAGGCACAGCGCCGCAGAATGCCCCGGAGTGCCTGTGTCTCCGGAATGCAGCACTGACGCATGCGTCTTCCGGCACAATCCCCGGCAAGATCACCGAGCAGATGCAGATATTCCAGCGTTACCGAGCGGCTCTGGAGGACATGGACACGCTGCATCTGCATCAGGGCATTCTTATGGGCTGCACCGGTCATTGCGCTGAGCAGGCGGCTGCGGCGGATACAGTTGTCCAGAACCGGATGTCCGGAATTGCGCTCCGGTTCATGCAAAAGCTGCCGGAAGGCGCGTTCCGTCAGCTCCTGACGCAGCTTCCAGCAATACGTACAATTCTTGCAGTCGGCACAGATCTGCGCACGGACAGATGCGACCGGGTCGGCAGGCACCGCGACCGTCAGCCGCGACATGACAGCCGATGCCTCCTCGCGCAGCTCCTGTACCGCAGCGCCAAGCATCTGCTCCTGTCTGGCAAGGCAGCTCTGGCTGATCGGATCATCCTGCGAAAGCATCAGATACCGGTACAGCTCCACCGGGGATGCCAGCGCATAGATGCCGCAGGCGGCCAGCACCTCCACAAAGACCTTGGCGATCCCGCGGCTTCCGTCAAGCACCCCGGCACTCAGCATCTGCATGACAAAGAATACCGGGATCCATAACGCCTGCGGGAGCCGGACAAGAAATCCCGCCAGCATTGCGGTCACAGGCAGAAACAGCATCGGCATGCCGAGGCGGACGCTGCACAGGGCGGTGCCGCATGCGGTCAATGCGCCGCACAGCGTTCCACCTTTTTCGGAAAACTGCCGTGCGCAGAGCATGGTGAAGGCGATCCCGATGCAGCGTCCCACATTGATCCATGAAAAATCGGCGCCGCACAGTGCCGTGATGCCAAGCAGATAGCAGACCGCATAGGTGAAGCGCCGTCCGGGATCCAGAGAAATTCTCCGGTTTTCCCGGAGTGACTGCCACCCGTCCGCCAGGAAATACGCGGCGATACCCGTCAGCACGGATTCGAGCAGATACACCGGCAGATTCCCGGCACGCGGATAGATGACCAGATCCAGCAGCGCCCCTGCCGCCGTGCAGGACAAAGCAGTCATCACGCCCAGCACATGCGGGGAATACGTTTCCCGGAACAGGATCCGGACGCCGACAACCGCTGTCAGCGCTGCCAGCAGGAATTGCAGTCCCGGCGCCGCATCCTCCGTGATATAGGCGATCAGGCTTCCAAGCAGAATGGCGCCGCCGTAGACCGGATGACAGATGCCCGCTACGGCTGCCGCCAATGGTGATGCCACACCGCTGACTGTTCCGGATGCCAGCAAAAATCCGCTCCCCGCTGCGATCACAAACAGCAGCGGCATGACCACCCATTCGCTTCGCAGCAGCCCTCCGATTCGTTTCATGTGAATCCTCCCCTTTGTTTTGGTCTTTTCTACTATTATACCAGAACCGGCCAGCGGCTTTTGTCAAAACAGCGTGCGGAGGATGGGAGATTTGCGGAGAGGATGTGCTATTTCCTGCGTTCGCGGCGGTTTCCCAATGGAAAATAATGCCCCGTGATTCCCGAAACGAATCGTTCCCCGCAGCACGGCGGCCGCAGGGAACCATTTGAAAAATAATATTATCCAAGAACCTCGGTGATCTCCCCCGGCGAAGCATCCGGAAAGGCCTTTTGCAGGTGTTCCAGAATTCGCTGCCGGCTTTCCTCCGGCTCCTCATGATAGGCGCTTGTCACAAGTTCGGCGCCGAACAGGGATTCCGGCGTTGTGTAAATCGTAACTGCCATTCCGTATTCCTGACCACGCTTATTTTTGCGGCGCCGGAAATCCCGGATCGTCAGGTAGGTCTGCATTTGCAGATCGGTCACGATGCCGCTGAAATTTCGTTCCCCGCCCTTGCCAAAGCCTGCCAAGCTCCGGATCTCATTCGATGGCAGCGCTTCCTGCTGCGCAAAGAGCTGCATGATCAGCTGTTCCCGGCGCTTTGCAAGTCCCTCTTCATAACGGCTGTCAAAATCATATCCGTCCCGGCGCCAGTTGATCAGATACGGCAGCCATTCCAGAGAAACGAATCCGGCCTTTTTGCCGAAGAATTTCCCGTAGGCCACACGGCCGCTCCTTGCTGCAATGCCGCGCCATTCCCAGGGGTCGCATTCCGGATCCTCCGTCCACCAGTCGGACGGGCATACCCGGTCTTCCACCGAAAAGCCGTCGATCTCATTTCCGAACAGCGGCAGAAATCCCACGCGATCCACATAGGCGATCAGCTCCTCCGGGTTTTTCAGCCGATCCGGATGGCTGCGCGAAACACCCTGCATGTACCATTGTCCGTCTTCGTATTTCATCCTTTGTATGCCTCCCAGTGCTTTTGCAGCATTTGTATGCGTGCGGTGACGACCTGCACGATCTTTTCCGCTCTTGCTTCCGGAATAAAAGCCCGCGCCTGCGGGTCTGCAAGAAGCGCCCGGATCTCCTCATCAATGTCATGCAGCGCCGTCAGATCAAAGCGCTCCGGATGCTCCACCAGACGGATCTGCTCTTCATGGAAGCTGCGAAAGGGCATCGCCTCCACATCCTGATGCGGGTCAATATAGGCATCCGGGGTATCATACCGCAGGCTTGCCCCGTTGTCATAGAGCGGAGCCATGCCGGTGAATGCAAGGGTTCCGGCATCCCGCAGCGCACCGAAATTCCCCTTATGCCGATCCTGATTGGCGATCAGATAATCGAGCACCAGCATTTCCTCCAGGCGTTCCCGATACTCCGGGATTCCCAGCGCCTCACAGCACCGGCAGAAATGCGAAAATTTGTCCTCATTCTCACGCCGTTCAAGCACCCTTGCGATCATACTTGCCGGGACAAGCTCCTGCCCGGCTTCAAGGAAATTCTCACAAAGGCTCATCGGCGCCCGGTACTGCCCCTCATAGACGACATCGCAGGATGCATGGGCAATTCCGAGGCGCCCGGCGATCGCAGACGCGATGACCTCACCGAAGGGCTCCGACCAGAATCCGGATGCGCCCTTGAGCAGACAGCGCCTGCCGTCCCGGATCGTCCATTTCTTCGGCAGCCATCCGTCCAGAGAACCGTCCGGAGACGGAAATGCCGGTTCCTCCGGTGCCTCCCGACCGAGCAGTACATTCCCGACATGCTCGGAAAAATCATGCGAAAAGAAATTGCTCTCTTCCCATGTCACTTCTTCCCCTGCCGGCCGGATCCAGTAGGCATCCGACAGGCTCATGCCCCGGCACTGTGTCAGCAGCTCCTCCGGGGAATGCAGATGCAGCACCCGGAGTGCATGCAGAAGCCCCGGCCGGCTTTCCGGAACCGCACGGCGGTGCCACCAGTGATCCAGACTCCGGCGCAGCGGGACACGCAATCCGACCGGGATCCGCTCCGGTGCATGGATCGCTCCGATCTGCATGATCTGTGCGCCGTCCTGTGAAAAGGTCAGCTCCATAACAGGGTGATCTGCGTGCATCAGTGTGTATTGCATGGCATCCGCCTCCTTCCTGCTTTTCATTATAACACATCCGGAACGGAGAATCAAGATTTCTGGCTTTACAAATTGATGAAAATGACGTATAATGAAAGCAGCCCTCTCGGGGTGACTACAATGCAACGGAGCTTCACCATGCTGATTACAAACGGACTGATCTATACCGACGAATGCCGCTTTTGCCGCGGCAGCATATTCACACAGGGAAACACGATCTCCGCCATTTTTCCGGAGGGTCATTCGCTCCCCGCGAACAGCCGGGTCATGGATGCACGCGGATGCTATGTCATCCCCGGGCTGACGGATGTCCACTTCCACGGCTGCGCAGGACATGATTTCTGCGAGGGAACGCCGGAGGCATTCGATGCCATTGCCGCATTTGCCTTCCGGCACGGCATCACCACGATCTGTCCGGCGACCATGACACTTCCGGATGAAAAACTGACTGCAATTCTCCGCGCTGCAGCAGCTTACCGGAATGCGCCGCATCCGGAGGAACGTGCAGCACTCGCCGGGATCCATATGGAGGGGCCTTTCCTCAACCCGGAAAAATGTGGTGCGCAGGATCCGGCAAATTTGCAGGCGCCCTCCCCTGCCACGATCCGAAAATGGCAGGATGCGGCACAGGGGATGGTGCGCGTCATGACCATTGCCCCGGAGCTTGATGGGGCGGCGGACTGCATCCGGGAATGCGCCGGAATGCTGCGGTTTTCCCTCGGACATACGGCTTGCAGCTATGAAACGGCCATGCGGGCATTTGCTGCCGGTGCCGACCGTGTCACGCACCTGTTCAATGCAATGCCGCCCCTTGGACACCGCGCACCGGGACTCATCGGCGCCGCATTCGATGCCGGGAATGTCTTTGCAGAGCTGATCTGCGACGGGGTGCATGTTTCGGGAAGTGCCGTGCGGGCTGCCTTCCGGCTGTTCGGTGCCAACAGGATCGTACTCATCAGCGACAGCATGGAAGCGACCGGAATGTCCGACGGCACCTATCAGCTCGGCGGGCAGACAGTACATGTACAGGACAGCCGGGCGACGCTTGCCGACGGGACACTTGCAGGCAGCGTAACGCCGCTTGATGCCTGCCTGCGCACGGCGGTTTCCATGGGGATCCCGCTCGAAGACGCGCTGCGGGCTGCCACGATCAATCCGTGCCAAAGCATCGGGATCGACGACCGCTTCGGCAGTCTCACACCCGGAAAGCATGCACATATCGTATTGCTCGATCAGGCAGCGCTGGAGATCCGGCAGGTGCTTTGCGGCAATTGACAACAGCTGCCCTCTATGTTATAATAGTATTACTATAAGCAATCACCCTGCACCACGGACAAGGAGGAGCTATGACAGAACTGAATCAGCTTCCGGTTTCCTTTCATATTTCGGCACTGATCGTCTGTATCATGTGCCTGGTGTTTACCTGCATCCAGCAGCGGACGGACAAGCCGCAGAACAAGCTCTATCTGGCGCTTGTTCTGGTGCTGTTCTGCAATGCCGGATCAAGTGTGATGAATGATCTGATCCTGCCGTCTGTCCATCCGGATGCACAGACCTTTCTGCTGCGGCGGATCATGGAATATCTCTATTTTACGCTGCATACCGCACTCAGCCCGCTGTTTTTCTGGTATGTCTCCTCTGTCTGCAGCGCACCGCTCCGGAAAAGGCCGCTGGTCTGTACAGCTCTGATGATCCCCTTTACTGTCACGGAGCTGATGGTGCTGACCAATCCCGTTTCCAGATGGGTGTACTATTTTGATGCGGACAGGCAGTTTCAGCGCAACTGGGCAGAGATCTTTATTTACATCGCGGCTGCACTGTACATGGTCTTTGCCTTCATGATGCTGCTGCATGCGTGGAGCGCACTGACAAAGAAACGAAAATCGGCGCTGCTGTGCTTCCTGGGTGTGGTTCTGCTCGGCGTCGGGCTGCAGATGCTGTTTCCCAGCGTCCGGGTGGAGCTGTTTGCCGAGGCGATCGGTCTGACCGGCATTATGCTGGCCGTCGAATCCGAGGACGGGCTGACCGATCCGGATACCGGCGTGTATAATCGCCGGGCGCTGCGCATGGATCTGAAAAGTGCCTTTGTCAACACACACCCGTTCCAGCTCATCGGTGTACGCATCACGGATGCCGACAGACTTGCCAAGATGATGGGTACAGAAAATACCGATATGATGGAGGAGCAGGTGACGGAATACCTGAAGACACTTGCCCCGCGGTACCACATTTACAGCATCAATCCCGGTACATTCGCCGTCATCTTCTACGATGCCACCGAGAAGCAGGCCGCTTCGCTCGCCCGGCTCATCAGCAGTCGCTTTGAGGAGCCGTGGCATTTCGGTGACCGTGAGATCCTGCTGTCATGCGTCGTCATGTCCGCCGGCATGCCCGGACAGATGTCCCACGCATCACAGGCATTCTTCATGCTTGACAGTCCCATCCCGACCGGGAATGACAAGAAGATCCTCTCCGGCAGCGATCTGGATTATCTGCTGCGGCGTTCGGCTGTGGAAAGCGCTGTCACACGCGGCCTGGAGGAACACAGCTTCGAGGTCTATTACCAGCCGACCTATCATATGGACGGCAGCCGTCTGCACGGCGCAGAAGCGCTTTTACGGATGCATGACAAGGAGCTGGGATTTCTGTACCCGGATGAATTCATCCCGGTGGCGGAACACATCGGCATGATCGACGCCATTGACGATTTTGTTCTGGAGGAGGTCTGCCGCTTCATCAAAACCGGCATTCCCGTGCAATGCGGAATGGACTGCATCAATGTCAATCTCTCCGTGCTCCAGTGCATGAAGCCGGGATTTGTGGAGCATATCAATGAGATCGTCGAACGAAACGGCATTGACAAGCATTTTCTCAATTTCGAGATCACCGAATCCGTTGCCGCAGATGACTACGAGCTGCTCAGCGGCGTGATCGCAGATCTCAAACAGGAGGGATTCCGCTTTTCAATGGATGACTACGGCATGGGGTATTCCAATATGCATGCCATTCTCTCCCTGAATCTCGATGTCATCAAGATCGACAAAAGCATCCTGTGGGGCGCGGAGCAGAATCAACTGGGCTATATCATCCTGGAAAATACGATCCGCATGATCCGGCAGATGCAGCGCGAGATCCTTGTGGAGGGCGTGGAAACCTCAAGGCAGCTCGAGCTGCTCGGGCGGCTGCATGTCGATTATTTGCAGGGATTTTATTTCTCACGGCCGATCCCGCTGCCGGAATTTATCAGACTGATCCAGGAACAACCAAAGGAGGAAGCACAGTCAGATGGAAATACGCAATGAAAAGATTGACGGAGGCCGCGCCTTCGACTGGGGGCGCACCTCGGAGGATTATGCAAGATACCGGGATATTTACCCGCCCGCATTCTATGAGGAGATCACACGCCGCGGCCTGTGTGTGAAGGGTCAGCGCGTGCTTGACCTGGGCACCGGTACCGGCGTACTCCCGCGGAATCTGTATTCCCGCGGTGCCGTATGGACAGGCAGTGATATTGCGGAAAACCAGATCACGCAGGCAAAGCGCATGGCCGCAGAGGCCGGCATGGACATTACCTTCCTGACCGCAGCGGCAGAGGATCTGAGCTTCCCGGACGGGAGCTTTGATGTGGTGACGGCATGCCAGTGCTTCTGGTACTTCGATCACGCAAGGCTTGCGCCGATGCTCTGGCACATACTGACACCCGGCGGACGGCTGGTGCTGCTGTACATGGCATGGCTGCCGTATGAGGATGCGATCGCCGGGAAAAGCGAGGACATTGTACTGCACTATAACCCGGGCTGGACAGGCGCCGGTGAAACACGCCACCCGATCTGGATTCCGGAGGCAATGAACCCCTATTTCACGCTGACCGATCACAAGGAATACGACCTGCCGGTGCATTTCACACGCGAGAGCTGGCACGGCCGCATGAAGGCCTGCCGCGGCGTCGGGGCGTCCCTCGACAGCGATGCGCTTGCGGCATGGGAGCGCGATCACAGAGCCATGCTGGAGGAGGCTCCGGCGGAATTCGATGTGCTGCATTATGCGGCAATCGCGGTACTGGAACGGAAGGAGCATCCGGATGCAATTTGAGATCAGACCCCTGACACCGGAGGAATACCCGATCCTGGAGGATTTTCTGTATGAAGCGATCTTCATTCCGGAGGGTATCACGCCCCCGCCGCGGGAGATCATCCGGCAGCCGGAGCTGCAGGTCTATATCCGGGAATTCGGTACATCCCCGCATGACCGCGCACTTGGCGCCATTGCAGAAGGCCGTGTGATCGGAGCCGTCTGGGTGCGGATCATGGATGACTACGGGCATGTGGATGCACAGACGCCTTCCTTTGCGATCTCACTGTATCCGGCATTCCGGGGACAGGGCATCGGAACAGCGCTGATGCAGAGCATGCTTGCAGAGCTGAAGGGTGCCGGATACCGGCAGGCTTCCCTCTCGGTGCAGAAGGAGAACTACGCGGCGCGAATGTACCGGAAGCTCGGATTCCGGACGATCGCGGAAACGGATGAGGAATATCTGATGGTGTATGATCTGACCGGGCAGCCGGATGCCGCATCAGGCATTTACTAAAAGGAGACAGATCTATGACAGAAACCATTCATCAGATCCTCGGGATCATCGGCATCATCGCCGGGATCGCCTTCCCGGTCATGCTGATCGTCCTGCTGGCCAATCTGAAAAAGCGTCAGACCGATCCGAAAGGATTCCGGCAGATCGTGACCGCGGTCATTGCAGTCACGCTTCTCAATGCCGGAACGAATATCGCCTATTTTGCCATGTCGGTTCAGAAGTACAGCCGGTTCGATACCGGACAGCTTGAAGTGATGGAGCTTACCTCGGCAGATCTGCATGACGGCGTCTGGGACACCAGAATCACCAAAACGGATGCCGGAGAAAACCTCTCCCCGCAGCTGCAATGGGATCCTGTGGAGGGCGCTGCTTGCTATGCCGTCTACATGGTGGATGAATCGGCCGATCACTGGCTGCACTGGAAGCAAATGGGCTTTACGGAAACGGAGCTGCCCTCCGGCTTTGCGCCGGGAGCCTGCTATATCGGCCCCTATCCGCCGGAGGGAACGCATGTCTACATGGTCTATGTGCTTGCCCTGCGTTCCGACCGCTGCGGGAATCTCGGACGGCTCGATGCCCCGAATGCGGATGTAACCGAAATGCTCCAGTCTCTTGATGTCAAGGAGGACGGCAGCACCGGCAATGTGATCGCCTACGGGTATCTCACCGGAACGTATTCCGCACAGAAGTAACATATTACAAAAAATCCCGAAGACAGCACCAAGCCGTCTTCGGGATTCTGTTTTATGCTGTCTGCACTGCCGCTTCCGGAATGCGCTTCGGGAGCTTGCAGAGCGCCCAGATCGTTGCAGAGATCAGCAGTACATCGGCTGCGACCCATGCGGTCGGACTTGCCAGGCAGATGCCGGTGAAGCCAAGACCGGACACCAGAACTGCTACCGCAAAGACACGCGCTGCCAGCTCTACGATTCCGGCACTCATCGGCAGGAAGCTGTAGCCCATGCCCTGCAGGGAATTGCGCAGGACGAACAGCACGGCAAGCACCGGATAGAACAGGCCGCTGATGCGCAGATACCGCACGGCAAATTCCATGATCGTACCGAATGCGGGATCCTCCGGGGAGAGGAACAGCAGCACAAAATACCGGCCGAGGAAAAAGCTGAATGCATACGCGCCGACCGCATAGATCAGCGAGGTGAATACTGCGCATTTCAGGCCGCTGCGGATGCGGTCGATGCGGCGGGCGCCAAGATTCTGGCCGCAGTAGGTCGCCATGGTAATGCCGAGGGATTCCATCGGGCCGCCGACGACATTCTGGATCTTCTGGGCAGTGGAAACGCTGGCAATGATCTCCGCGCCGAATCCGTTGATCGCGGTCTGGAGAATGATGGATCCGATGGCGGTGATGGAGAACTGGAATGCCATCGGAAGTCCGATACCGCACAGCCGCGCGATATAGTCGGGACGCGGCGGGAGCTCATCCCTTTCAAAGGTGAGAATATCAAAATGCCGGTACATGAAGTACAGACATCCGACCGCCGAGATCGCCTGCGAGATCACTGTGGCAAGCGCCGCACCCATGACACCAAGTCCGAAGAACCGGATGAGTGCAAAGTCCAGAAGAATATTCAGCACCGAGGAAACTGCCAGGAACAGCAGCGGGGTGGCCGAATCGCCCATGGCACGCAGAAAGCCTGCAAGCAGATTATACAGGATCGTGGCGCACAGGCCTGCAAAAATCACGATCAGATACGTCTGTGCAGCATCAATGATCTCCGCCGGGGTCTGCATGATCTGCAGCAGCGGGCGGCAGAAGACGATCGTCAGAACGGTCAGCACGGCTGCGGTCACAGCCGCGATCCAGGCAGCATTGGCCATGCAGCGGCGAAGCTCCTTCGGGTTTCCTGCGCCGTATGCCTGTGCAACGGGAATGGACAGGCCGGTACACAGCCCGGTCGCAAAGCCGATTACCAGAAAGCAGATCGCACCCGTTCCGCCGATGGCGGCAAGCGCATCGGAATTGATGCAGCGCCCGACGATCGCCGTATCTGCGAGATTATAGAACTGCTGGAGAATATTGCCGAATACCATCGGCAGACAGAAACGGAGAATCAGCAGCAGCGGGCTGCCCTTGGTCATATCCTTTGTCATAATCATCCTTCTTTCTGCGGCGCAGGCAGGCTCCTGCCATGCTCCAAAACCGCCGTCATACGTCATAATCCTCTTGTTTTCGTATTAGCAAGTATAGCACAATCCACAGCACTTTGCAAGCCGTAAAAACGACGGTTTTTATGCGACAGTTCCGGCTTGTTTTGTGGAGTTTTTCGGCTTTTTGGCAAATAAGGCTTGCATCTTCCGCCGGAATGTGGTATACTGATATTATACGACCCGAAAAGGAGGGTGTTACGGATGAAAGACGGATTCGTCAAAATCGCCTGCGCAACGCCGGCGCTGAAGGTTGCGGATTGTGCCTATAATACAGACCGCATTCTTGAGCTGATCCGGGAGGCGCACGGCAAGGGTGTGAAGATCGTATGCTTCCCGGAGCTTTGTATCACAGGGTATACCTGCGGGGATCTCTTTTTGCAGACAGCGCTCGGACATTCCGCTGAGGAACATCTCCTGCGCATTGTCGAGGAGACCAAGTCGCTGGAGATCATTTCCATCGTCGGGTTGCCCTTTGTCTATGATGCTAAGCTCTACAACTGCGCGGCAGTCGTGTACAAGGGCGATCTCTTAGGGCTCGTGCCAAAGGTAAATCTGCCGAATTACAGTGAATTTTATGAGGCAAGACACTTTGCGTCCGGCACTGCGACCGATTATACCGTAAATGTCGGCAAATTCACGCCGACATTTGGTATCAATCAGATATTCCAGTGTGAGGAGCTGCCTGACCTGACCTTCGGGGTGGAGATCTGCGAGGATCTGTGGGTGAGTGAGCCGCCGAGCGTAAGGCTCACTCAAAATGGCTGCACGGTTATTTTCAATCTCTCCTGCTCCGATGAGATCATCGGCAAGGCAGAATACCGGAAAATGCTTGTCAAGGCAAAGTCCGGCGAGCTTCTGTGTGCCTATGCCTACGCAGATGCGGGCATCGGGGAATCGACGCAGGATATGGTCTTTGCCGGGCATGATCTCATTTGTGAGAACGGTTCTCTTTTGGCAGAATCGAAGCTCTTCTCCGATGGGCTGACAATCGCGGATGTGGATGTGGTACGAATGTGCCACGAGCGCCGCCGCATGACCACGTGGCATCCCGTGCCCAAGGATGAGAACACGGAATACTACATCAACCGTTTCAATATGGCGCTGACAGAAACCATCTTAGATCGTAAGATCTATCCCCACCCCTTCGTCCCCTCGGACAAGCAGGTGCTCGATTCGCGCTGCGAGGAGATCCTGGCCATTCAGTCCGTCGGTCTTGCCTCGCGGCTGTCGCACATCGGCTGCAAAACTGCGGTTGTGGGTCTCTCCGGCGGTCTGGATTCGACGCTGGCACTGATCGTCATGCGCCATGCATTTGACCGGCTCGGGCTTGATCCCGCAGGAATGCTTACCATTACGATGCCGTGCTTCGGAACCACCGACCGCACCTATACCAATGCCTGCAAGCTCGCGGCTGCCTACGGTGCAACGCTCCGGGAGATCCGGATCGAGGACAGCGTCAGACAGCATTTCAAGGACATCGGGCACGACGAATCCGTGCATGATGTGACCTACGAAAACGGACAGGCTCGTGAACGCACACAGATCCTGATGGATGTGGCCAACCAGTGCGGCGGCATCGTGGTCGGCACAGGCGACCTCTCGGAGCTGGCGCTTGGCTGGGCGACCTACAACGGCGACCACATGAGCATGTACGGCGTCAATGCTTCCATTCCGAAAACGCTGGTGCGCTATCTGGTCGCCTATGAAGCATCCCATGCCGAGGGCGAGCTGAAGACGGTGCTGCTTGACATTCTGGATACGCCCGTTTCTCCGGAGCTTCTGCCGCCGGATCAGGACGGCAGGATCGCACAGAAAACGGAAGACCTGGTCGGCCCCTATGAGCTGCATGATTTCTTCCTGTATTACCATGTACGCCAGGGCTTTGCACCGCACAAGATCTTCCGGCTGGCACGCAGGGCATTTGCCGGCGTGTATACGGATGCTGTGATCCTGAAATGGCAGCGGAAATTCTACTGGCGCTTCTTCTCGCAGCAGTTCAAGCGCTCCTGCCTGCCGGACGGACCGAAGGTCGGCAGCGTTACGCTCTCGCCCCGCGGTGACTGGCGGATGCCGAGTGATGCATCGGCTGCCGTATGGATCGCGGATCTGGATGCGGCTGCGGCAGAGCTGGGGCTGGAATAAGGAGGGCGCATGGCAAAGGACAAACCGACGCGCTATTTCCTGATCGACTACGAAAATGTGCATATGGCCGGTTTGCAGGGACTTGAGGATTTGCGGAAATCAGACCGGGTGATCGTATTCTACAGTCAGAATGCGGATTCCCTGAGCTTTGATGTGATGCGGATGATCTCGGCCACCAAGGCACATGTGGATTACATCAAGGTCGATACCCAGGGGCGCAATGCATTGGACTTCCAGTTGTCGTCCTATATCGGATTTCTGCTCGGCAAAGACCGGCACTGCAAGTGCTACATCGTATCGCGTGACAAGGGCTACAATAACGTACAGATCTTCTGGTTCAAGCAGGGAGAAATGGTTCGGCTGATCCCGAGCATTTCGGAACGCAAGGCTGTATCGGTCAAAAAGTCCGATATTGAAGATGCCCTGTCTGTTCTCAAGCTCAGCGAGGAGGACAAGGAACAGGCCGCGGAGCTGGTCTGGAAGCACCTGAAAACCGGTTCACCGCATCTGTCTCACATCAAGGTAAGCATCAACAATGAGCTTGTACAGCAGCTCGGCGGGGATAAGACCAAGGTCATCTATGACGCGATCCGCCCGCTGATGAAATAACAATTCCCTGCCATACGGCAGGTCAGGAGGTAATTCAAATGACTTACAAAGAAAGCTTTATCCAGTTCATGGTAGAATGCGGTGTGCTCACATTCGGTGAATTTACGCTGAAAAGCGGCCGGATCGCACCGTATTTCATCAACTGCGGCAACTACAAGACCGGCGGTCAGCTCAGACGGCTCGGTGAGTATTATGCAGCCTGCATCCATGAAAACAACATTCCGGTCGAGACACTCTTCGGCCCGGCCTACAAGGGCATTCCGCTTGCGGTTGCTGCTGCAACGGCACTGAGCGCCAAGTACGATCAGGATGTATTCTACTGCTTCGACCGCAAGGAAGCCAAGGATCACGGTGAAGGCGGCATGTTCGTCGGCAAAACCCTGACCGACGGCGAAAAGGTCATCATCATTGACGACGTTATGACCTCCGGCAAGGCGCTGCGTGAATCCATGCCAAAGCTCAAGAGCGCTGCCAATGTCGATGTCACCGGTATGGTCATCACCGTTGACCGCCAGGAGCGCGGCACCGGTACCATGAGTGCGGTACAGGAGGTCAAGCAGGAATTCGGCGTGACCGTCTACCCGATCGTCACAATGCAGGATATTATTGACGCGATCCGGAACGATGTCGTTCCCGGCAAGGAATACCTCGATGCCATGCTCGCTTACCGGGAGCAGTACGGCGTCTGATCCATCAAATTCGACAAAAAACAAATGCCCATCCGCAGAAATTCCGTGATCTGCGGGTGGGCAACTTTCTTGACTTTGCGCATGTGTCCGTGTTATAATCAGTATGAAAACGAGAAACGGAGGCGGATCCATGCAATATCTGAAACAATTCGGCGTGATCCTTGCATTTTCGCTTGCGGGCGAAATTCTCAACCGGATCATTCCCCTGCCCATTCCGGCGAGCATTTACGGTATTGTACTGCTCTTCATCGCACTGATGACGGGCATAGTCAAGCTCGAGCATGTGGACAAGGCAGGCACATTTTTAATTGAGATCATGCCGGTCATGTTTATTCCCGCAGCAGTCGGACTTGTGGAGGCATGGGGCATTATCAGTCGATCCGCTGTCGCATTCATCATCACGACGGCTGTTTCCACGATTATCGTCATAGCATGTGCAGGACTGGCAACACAGGCTGTGATCCGCCTGCAAAGGAGGAAGCGGCATGATTGATTTCATGGAAAATTCCGTATTTTTCGGTGCATTCATCAGCCTGGCCGCTTACGGCATCGGCGCCTGGCTCAAACAAAAAACAGGACTTGCTGTTTTCAATCCGCTGCTGGTGGCTGTCGTGCTGGTGATCACCGTGATCTCACTGGCCGGGATCGACTACCCGAAATACAACGCAGGCGCCCAATATATCAGCTATCTGCTCACGCCAGCCACTGTCGCACTGGCGATTCCGTTGTATAAACAGATCAGCAAGCTCCGGGAAAATGCCCCCGCCATTATCGTTGGCATTGTCACCGGTGTTCTGTCGAGCGCAGTCTGCATCCTAATCCTGGCAAAGTTATTCTCCTTCAGCCATGAAGAGTATGTGACCTTCCTTCCGAAATCCATCACGACTGCCATCGGCATGGGAGTCTCTGAGGAGCTGGGCGGATATGTCGCAATTACGGCAGCGGTGATTATCATTACGGGAATTTTCGGAAATATCATCGGAGAACTGGTTCTGAAGCTGTTTCATATTCACGAACCGGTCGCCAAAGGAATCGCACTCGGAAGTGCCTCCCATGCCATCGGCACCGCAAAGGCAATGGAGCTTGGCGAGGTCGAAGGCGCCATGAGCAGCCTGTCGATCGTACTCTCCGGCATCCTGACCGTCATCGGATCCATGGTATTTACAAATCTGCATTAAAATCTGAAACCCCTGTCAGACGATGACAGGGGTTTTGCTTCCGACAAATGTAAATCCAAGATACTCATAGATAGAAACGAAATGCCGGTAAACCACAAGCATCTGCATGGCGGTATCATACTGGGCATGCAGCGCGGGCAGATAGATATACTCATAAAGCATCCTGATCTGGTTGACAGCTTCATTCAGGTAGCCGGGTATGGTTCCGAATTTCTCCGAAGTAACAGAGAAGAAATGCTCGATCCCAAAAATAAACGATTTGACATCCGCATCCACATCAGAGATCACATGCGCAGGATGTACCTCGGGGTTCAATTCCGATACACGAAAGCCACGACAGGAAGCCGTTTCATACAGCCAGGTGGCAAGAATGGGATAAAGACGGATCGGACATCTGAACAGCTCGCGGTCAATATTTGGATTCAGGTGCAATTCCAGCTCGCTGCAATCCGACAGACCAAGATCCTCTGTAATCACCGCTAACAGGAATGCATCCGGCGTTTTATAGCCATTCCGGTGAATACGAAACACACGCCTGTATTCCGCATCCGTCAGATCCCGCACCTTGATACGAAGCTGCTTATAGACAGAATAAGCCTGGTATAATCCATAGGGATCCTTGATATGCCAGACCTGAAAGGACTTTTGAAAGGTCATCAGAAGGCTCAGAAGATTGCGAAAATCACCCTTCTGGATCTCCAGGCGCTCGAGATTAACCGGCACATCCGGGGTATAGCTGCCGAACACATAACCGTCATGGAATTCCATGACAAACGGCTCACTGTGACCGTTTCCAAAATCCAGCATTACGGTATCATGCAGCAAAGTCGCGCTCCATCTGGACGCGGCCTTGTGCTTGGCGATATAGGTACACATTTTATCATAGATCTGCTCCGGTTGCTTTGTCCATCGCAGTTTTCCCTCATAGGTTAGCGTAAATCCCATATATATCCCTAATAAAATTAGTCATTTATCAAATCAAAAAATTGCTCTGATTGATATTCAACCAGAGCATTTTTATCATACCGGCACCTATCTAATTTCCCAGGTCGTCGCCAACCAAGTATTTTCGACGTAAAGGAGCTTAACTGCCGTGTTCGGAATGGGAAC
>CACZPI010000113.1 GCA_902783005.1 uncultured Ruminococcus sp.
ATGACGGTGCTGCTTGTGTGCCTGTCGTGTGTAATTGCTTGGTTCTTTTCCGGAATGCTGGCGGATCATCTCATGGCAGAGGAGATCAGAACCATTCTGGCGGTTGCCGGGGGCGGCGGCTTTACCGCATATCCGGAAGGGGATTCGATCCGCGCGGGAGCGGAACTATATCAAGATTATGGGGTTTCCGAAAGCATGTCTCCCCGGCTGATGGCAGGCTATGCCGATCTGCGGATGCATCTGTTCCGCGTCATGGCGGCTGGTTTTTCTGTGTTGTGCTGTATCTATTGCCTGGCAGCGCTGCGTGAGACAGACCGGATCAGCAAAATGCTTGAGGAGCTCCGGATGGAATGCATCGCATTGACCGAAATTCAAAAAACAGAAGCGATGCTGCCGGATCAGCCGCTTTCCTCCGTTCACCGGCTTGGTGAACAGATCAACCGGCTTGCAGCAAGAATGCAGTATTTCAATCGGAGACTCGATAAAGAAAAGGCGTATCTCCGTGATTTTTTGACGGATTTTTCGCATCAGATCAAGAACATTCTTGCGGGTGTCCGGCTGTCAAACGATATGCTGACAGAGCTCGAACACCTGTCGGATCAGCAGCGCGAGACTTTATCCCGGGAAATGGATCAGCAGCTTGATGCGATGGAACAGCTCACCTTCTCTGCTCTGCGTTTAGCAAAGCTGAATGCAGATGCCGTAGAGTACGAAATGTCTGAAAAGCCGCTTCTAACTGCCTGTGAAAATGTGCTGAAGCGAATGGCA
Organism: uncultured Ruminococcus sp.; assembly: GCA_902783005.1. Taxonomy (GTDB): domain Bacteria; phylum Bacillota; class Clostridia; order Oscillospirales; family Ruminococcaceae; genus UBA3855. The sequence goes on from CACZPI010000113.1 coordinate 769, forward strand.
TCACAGCTTCGGGAGGCAAAGATCATTGCGGAGATGGATGCAGCCGATGAAGGCCTCCTGCGGCATGATCCCGTCTGGATGGAGGAAGCGATCGGCAATCTGATCAAAAATGCTGTCGATCACGCCCGATGCAGCAGGATCTCCCTGCATCTGGAAACAATTCCCGGCGCGGTCAAGCTCATCGTTTCGGATGACGGGTGCGGCATTCCGCAGCAGGAGATCCCGCATCTGTTTGAACGCTTCGGGCATAAACGGAAGGGGCACGATGTCAGAAGTGTCGGGATCGGTCTTGCCATTACCAGACAGATCATCGAAGCACATGGCGGCGTTCTGGCTGTGTATTCCGAGCCGGGACACGGCACGCAGATTGAAATACTGCTTTTCAAATCTGACACGGTTTCCAAAGAAAATAGCTGATCGGTAATAAAACCAACCAAAATTATCATATCCGAGGAATAATCTGCAAATTTACTTGAATAATTCATATTTATATGGTATAATGGAAGGTGTCTCAACCGAGACAGAATGGATTTTGTATGAGAAGAAAGGAAGTATTCTGAAATGAAAAAAATCATTGCTGCTTCGGCAGCTCTTGCATTGACCGCATGTCTGTTTACCGGATGCGGCGCCTCTGCGCCGGCCAACACCGTTCACTCCATTGCTGATCTGGAAGGCAAGACGATTGGTGTGCAGCTTGGAACAACAGGAGATACGCTCGCTGAGGATGTAGAGGGCGCAACCGTTGAAAAGTATAACAAGTATTCCGATGCCGTTCAGGCACTCAAGCAGGGCAAGATCGACGCGATCATTATTGACAGTGATACCGCATCGGTATTTACCTCCAAGAACCAGGATGTTGAGCTGCTCTCCGAGGGCTATGCCGACGAGGAGTATGCCATTGCCATGCAGCTCGACAACAAGGATCTCCAGGCTGAGATCAACGGTGCGCTGCAGGAGCTTCGCGATGACGGCACCCTGAAATCCATCAAGGACAACTACGACAGTGAGGATGCAGGCACCAAGGCCTATGTTTCTCCGGACGGCGTTGACAGAAGCAAGGGTACGCTGGTCATGGCGACCAATGCTGAATTCCCGCCGTATGAATTCCGCGAGGGGGATGCAGTCGTCGGCTTTGATGTGGATATGATGACGGCTGTCTGCGACAAGCTCGGCTATTCCCTCCAGATCGAGGATATGGCATTTGATTCCGTGATCCCGGCGGTCCAGTCCGGAAAGGCAGACGTTGGTGTTGCCGGCATGAGCGTGACACCTGACCGTGAAAAGAACGTCCTCTTTTCGGATACCTACACCACTACCCATCTGGTTGTCATGGTCCGGAAGGACTAAACAGGCAGATTTACGGAGGTGCATGGAATGGGCTTTGCCGATAGCTTCAGACAGAATTTTATTGAAGATGACAGATGGAAATACCTGGCTGACGGTCTGAAAACCACTCTGATTATCACATTGTTTGCCGTCCTGCTGGGACTGGTGCTCGGATTTCTGGTTGCCATCATCCGATCGACGTATCTTCGCACCAAAAAACTGCTGATCCCAGACATTCTCTGCCGGATCTATCTGACCGTGATCCGCGGTACACCGGTTGTGGTACAGCTGCTCATCATTTATTTCGTGATCTTCGCCAGCGTCCCCATTTCCAAGACGCTTGTCGCGATCATCGCATTTGGTGTCAATTCCGGCGCTTATGTGGCGGAAATTGTCCGCGGCGGTATTATGGCGATTGATGCCGGACAGCTTGAAGCAGGCCGCAGCCTTGGCCTGAATTACCGGCAGACCATGACATCCATCATTCTGCCGCAGGCATTCAAGAACGTGCTGCCTGCACTGGCGAATGAATGCATCGTCCTGCTCAAGGAAACCTCGGTTGCAGGCTATATTGCGATCGCAGATCTGACAAAAGGCGGCGATATTATCCGCTCCCAGACGTTCTCGGCATTCCTGCCGCTGCTGGCGGTCGCTGTGATCTATCTGGTAATGGTGATGCTGCTGACGCACCTGGTCAGCAGACTGGAAAGGAGGCTGGCGCTGAATGATCGACGTTAAGAATCTGGAAAAGACGTTTGGTGATGTGCCGGTACTCAAGGGCATCAGCGAGCATATTGAAAAAGGCGAGAAGGTCGTGATCGTAGGGCCTTCCGGTTCCGGCAAAAGCACATTCCTGCGCTGCCTGAACTTGATGGAAACCCCGACCTCCGGACACATCTTCTTTGAAGGAACAGAGATCACACGCCTTCCCGACCGGGAGATCAACAAGCTCCGGCAGAGGATGGGCATGGTGTTTCAGCATTTCAATCTGTTCCCGCATCTGACGATCCGCAAAAATATCACGCTGGCGCCTGTCAAGCTCAAGCTGATGACACAGGCAGAGGCTGATAAAAAAGCCACAGAGCTGCTTGAACGTGTCGGACTTCCTGACAAGGCGGAGCATTACCCTGCTCAGCTATCCGGCGGCCAGAAACAGAGAATTGCTATTGCAAGGGCACTCGCAATGAATCCGGAGGTCATGCTGTTTGACGAGCCAACATCCGCACTCGACCCGGAAATGGTCGGTGAGGTGCTGGCATTGATGAAACAGCTTGCCGAGGACGGCATGACAATGGTTGTTGTCACACACGAAATGGGCTTTGCACGGGAGGTTGCTTCCCGGGTGCTGTTTATGGCAGAAGGCACTGTCATGGAGCAGAATACCCCGGCAGAATTCTTTGCAAACCCACAAACCCCACGCTTGAAAGATTTTCTATCGAAGGTGCTATCATGATTATTAGAGACTACGATACATTGTTCCGGGATAAGGAATTCATCATCCGGCTTGCAAGAGGACTGAACGATGCACCGGAGGCAGAACAGATCCGCATTATGGTGTTCATGATGGAGCAGGGATTCCGCAACGAGTTTGATGAAATGGATCCGACAGCCATTCATTTGTTGGTCATGGATCGGTATGTTCCCATTGCGACCGGTCGAATCTATCAGAAGCCGGATGCAGAAAAGACCGCCATCATCGGACGCATCGCCGTGGTGCAGTCGCGCCGCCATGAAGGATTGGGCTCCCTTGTGATACGCGAGTTGGAAAGCTACGCAAAGGACAAGGGCTTTGAACGCATTGAATTATCTGCGCAGGAGCGTGTCAAGGACTTCTATCGGTCACTTGGCTATGTGCAGGAGGGCGGGATCTATTATGATGAATACTGCCCGCACATCATGATGCGGAAGATTCTCAAACCGTAACAAGATACCCCGGAGGTTCATCCCTCCGGGGTATGCTGTTTCAGGATATTCTCAGGTGATGCAAGGAGCTGCTCCTTCTCCTGCCGGGTCAGCTGTTTGATCCGGTATTCACGGCGCATGGCCTCGCGCTTATCCTCGTGCGCTTCGGCATAGATCATGCTGACAGGCAGCCGTGTGCGCGTGTATTTTCCGCCGCGTCCGGCATTATGAGAGCGCAGGCGGCGTTCGAGGTCGTTAGTCCATCCGGTGTAGTAGGTGCCGTCCGCGCAGAGAAGCATATAGGTGTAATTCATATCGTGCGTTCAACCGCATGCCCGGCTGCAAGGGATGCCGGTACATCAATGATACGCTGGTTTGAACTCCCGCGGAACCGCAGCTCCAGACTGCGCAGATCTTCCATAAAACGGCCGTCCACCAGCACGTCCGTTACGGCCAGCAGATCTCCGATCCCGTCCTGGTCGCGGCGTTCATAGAGCTGTTCAAACGTAAAGCCGGAATATGTCATGATATTCAGGCCGAGCTTCCGGATCTCCCTTCCAAGCTCTGCCAGTGCAGCCGCCTGACAGAACGGCTCGCCCCCGCTGAAGGTCACACCGTCAAGCAGCGGATTGAGCTTAATATCTGCAAGCAGTTTGTCTGTCTCGACCAGGCTGCCGCCTTCAAAGGGATGAGTCTGCGGATTATGACACCCGGGACAATGATGCGGGCAGCCCTGCACAAATATAGAATAGCGGATCCCGGGGCCGTCTACGATCGAATCATCCACGGTGGCATTGATACGAAGCTGCATGAGATTACCTCCTTGAAACGACACCCCGCCGTCAGGCGGGGTGTAGGTGTTCATTTCTTATTCGTCATCACCCGGACAGCAGCCATGCTTGACGCGGTCAATGACCTCGCTGCGCTTGGCATCATTAAAGCGATCCAGCGTACCGACCAGATAGCCGGTAATGCGGCGGATCCGCTCAAAGCCGACACGGTTGTGATCCTTCTCCGGTCTGCCGCACATCGGGCATTTGTCACCGATGATGCCGGTGTAGCCGCATACCGGATCGCGGTCAACCGGGTGGTTGATCGAACCGTAACCGATGCCGGATTCCTTCATGCAGCGGATGATCTTCTCGAAGGCCTCCAGATTCTGGAGCGGATCACCGTCAAGCTCAACATAGCTGATGTGACCTGCATTTGTCAGATTGTGGTACGGAGCCTCGATCTGGATCTTCTTGAATGCGCTGATCGGATAATAGACCGGCACATGGAAGGAATTCGTATAGTAGCTGCGGTCGGTAACGCCCGGAATGATGCCGTACTTCTTAGCATCCATACGCACGAAGCGTCCGGACAGACCTTCTGCAGGTGTTGCCAGCAGGGAGAAATTCAGCTTGCGCTCCTCTGCTTCCCTGTCAAGGCGTGCACGCATACGACCAATGATCTCCAGGCCGAGCTTTCTTGCACGTTCACTCTCACCGTGATGCTCACCGATCAGTGCCTTCAGCGTTTCAGCCAGACCGATAAAGCCGACAGACAGCGTTCCGTGTTTCAGAACCTCTTCTACACTGTCATCCGGTCCGAGATGCTCGGAATCAATCCAGATGCCCTGTCCCATCAGGAACGGGAAGTTGCGCACCTTCTTAGTGCACTGGATGCGGAAGCGGTCAAGAAGCTGGTCGATCGCCAGATCCATCATAGCATCCAGACTCTCATAGAATTTGTTGATGTCGTGATCTGCTTCGATTGCCAGACGAGGCAGGTTGATCGAGGTGAAGCTCAGATTGCCGCGTCCGGTAACGATCTCACGGGACGGATCATGCACATTGCCAATGACTCTTGTACGGCATCCCATGTAGGAGATCTCCGTGCGGTAATCGCCGGGCTTGTAATATTTCAGGTTGTACGGAGCATCAATGAACGAGAAGTTCGGGAACAGGCGCTTTGCCGATACGCGGCAGGCCAGCTTGAACAGGTCGTAGTTCGGATCCTCCGGATTGTAGTTGATGCCTTCCTTGATCTTGAAAATGTGGATCGGGAAGATCGGCGTTTCACCGTTGCCAAGGCCGCGCTCATTGGCAAGCAGCACATTCTCGATGACCATTCTGCCCTCCGGGGTGGTATCGGTACCATAGTTGATGGAGGAGAACGGTGTCTGTGCGCCTGCACGGCTGTTCATGGTATTCAGGTTGTGAACAAGGGCTTCCATGGCCTGGTAGGTGGCACGGTTGGTTTCCTTATAGGCGTGTTCAGAGGCAAAATCCAGAATTTTCTGCACCGTATCTGCATCGGCATACTCTGCCAGGGCAGCCGTCAGCTTCTCTGCAAATACCGGATCTCCTGCAAGCTGCGGGATGAGATTTTCTTCCTCGAGCGCATCAAAAAGAGCGTCGGTCTTCTTCTCGGCATCCTCTGTGTTAGTCAGAAGCTCGAGCGCACGGGCTACATTCTGGCGATAACGCGCCTTGTAGGTCTTGCGGACGCCATCTGCCATGGCATAGTCAAAGTTCGGCACGCTCTGGCCGCCGTGCTGGTCGTTCTGGTTCGACTGGATGGCGATACATGCGAGCGCCGAATAGCTTGCAATGTCATTCGGTTCACGCAGGAAGCCGTGTCCGGTCGAGAAACCACCCTTGAACAGCTTGATGAGATCAATCTGGCAGCAGGTCGTGGTCAGAGTCAGAAAGTCGAGATCGTGAATATGAATATCGCCATTCGCATGCGCTTTTGCATGCTCCGGCTTGAGGACATACAGCTCATAGAACTCCTTGGCGGAAACACTTCCGTATTTGAGCATGGTGCCCATTGCAGTATCGCCGTCAATATTAGCGTTTTCACGCTTGATGTCGCTGTCCTTGGCAGAATGGAATGTCAGCTCGTTGAGCACCGACATCAGGTTCGTCTTCATTTCGCGTGAACGGGTACGCTCATAGCGATACAGGATATAGGCCTTGGCTGTCTGAGCATGTCCGCGCTCGATCAGCACCTTCTCTACAAGATCCTGCACCTGCTCTACGGTCGGTGTATCACCGTACTTTGCTTCGCAAAGGCGGCATACCTCTTCGGCAACTCGCGTTGCTTCCTCATAATCCGTACCGCCGACTGCCTTTGCGGCCTTGAAGATCGCATTGATGATCTTCTCAGGGTTGAACGGTACCTTGCGTCCGTCTCGTTTGGTAATGTACATCAGCATCCTATCCGCTCCTTATCATGTATATTTGATCTGTATTTTTCTTTGTAACGCGGTGTGTTCTGTGATGAACAGATTCACACAAGATGTTGTGCTCCTGTCTGGTGTCTGTATATTAGTATACAGCATTCCGGCAAACTTGTCAAGGCGACATCTTGCACAATTGGAATATGTTAAATTTATGCACTTTATACAGATAATACGCAGAATTCAGCTTTTTTGACATGCTCAAAACGAGACTATGCAAAAAATCAGTTTTGCAGAAACAAATGTTCTCAAACACAATATATAGTGGTTGCTGAAATGTGGAAAATAGTGCCATTTTACCCGTTTCCGGCGCTGTTACTGCCATAATTCTGTGGAAAAGCCAATCTGCCCAGCATTTTCCAGCGGTTTATGTTGCGAGAGCCATCCGAAACAGAACTGCCGTCCTGCGTGAACAGAACGGCAATTCCGGATATAATAAGGGAAGGAACTGTCAATCAGTTTGCAGGCGAATCCTGCAAGGCATCATAGCCTCTCTCTCCGGTGCGCACCTTCAGTACATCCTCCACATCGTAAATGAAGATCTTGCCGTCACCGATGCTGCCGGTATACAGTGCATTTCTTGCAGCGGCAAGCGCCGTTTCAACAGGAACCTTGGTGATGACTGCCTCGACCTTGACCTTCGGAAGCAGAGTCGGCATTTCCTGCTTGACGCCGCGGTAATAGGTCGTGCGGCCAAGCTGCGTTCCATAGCCAAGCACCTGCGTAACTGTAATGCCGTCGATTCCAACCGCAGCGAGACTTCTCTGAAGCTCCTCGAGCTTGCCCTGACGGCAGACGATGGAAAGCTTTGTGAGTTTGCTGCCGTTTTTTTCTGCCGAAATGACCGGTACATCCGGAACCGGTGCAGGAGCAGGTGCATCCTTGCGGATGATGTCCGCATCAGAGCCATAGACATCATGCAGCTCTTCGCTGTTGACATGATGCCGCTTAGCCTGCTTGGCAGCAGTCAGTACGGTATCCGTGGAGGGTGCAAAATCACCGTATGCGCTTGCCAGATTGTGTTCCGTCAGGTCAAGACCGATGATTTCCTCCTCCGAGGTCGCACGCAGGCCGATGGTCTTCTTGATGACGAAGAATGTCAGTCCGATAGTCACAGCCGTCCAGGCGCCAACAGTAACGAATGCCAGGAGCTGGAGGCTCATCTGGTGGAACCCGCCGCCGTAGAACAGACCGCTGACGGTATCATTCCCGGGTACAGTGGTCGTAGCGAACAGACCAACTGCAAGCGTACCCCAGATGCCGTTGCACATATGAACGGCAACTGCACCAACCGGGTCATCAATATGCAGCACATGATCCAGAAGCCATACGCCGAATACAACAAGCAGGCCGGACACAATGCCTATCACGGCTGCACCGACAGCATCGACCACATCACAGCCGGCGGTCACGCCTACAAGACCCGCAAGCGATGCGTTCAGGCACATGGAAACATCAGGCTTTCCGTATTTTACCCAGGTGAAGATCATGCAGGCAAATGTAGCCACCGCAGGAGCGATTGTCGTTGCAACGAAGATGGATGCAAGCTGTCCTCCGGAGGTAGCGGCAGCGCCGTTAAAGCCGTACCAGCCAAACCAGAGGATGAAGCAGCCGAGAGCGCCGAGGGTCAGGTTATGCCCGGGGATTGCACGGACCTTGATGATCCTGCCATCCTTATCCTTCTTGAATTTACCGATACGCGGGCCTTCCATCCAGGCACCAATCAGGGCTGCAATGCCGCCGACCATATGAATTGCGCAGGATCCGGCAAAATCATGGAAGCCAAGCTGTGCCAGCCAGCCGCCGCCCCAGATCCAGTGCGCTTCGATCGGATAGATGATGCAGGAGATGACGCCGGAATAAATACAGTAGGACAGGAACTTTGTCCTTTCTGCCATTGCACCGGAAACAATGGTGGCAGTTGTCGCGCAGAACACCATGTTGAACACGAAATTCGACCAGTCAAAGTTCTGATAATCCGTAAAGATTCCAAGGGTCGGAAGTCCGATGAAGCCGCCCAGGGCATCTTCTCCGACCAGAAGCCCGAAGCCGAGAAACATGAATACAACTGTTCCAATACAGAAATCCATCAGGTTTTTCATGATGATATTGCCGGCATTCTTGGCTCTGGTGAAGCCAGTCTCCACCATCGCAAAGCCTGCCTGCATAAAAAACACAAGTGCTGCACCGATCAGGTACCATATTCCGAAGATCTCAGAATCGGCCTGCGTCATGATTTCATTTACATCCATAGATCTCATTCCTTTCAATAATCAGGCTGCGGGTGGTACCTGCCCGCGATCGTAAGCCGCTTACAGCATGAAAAAAGCGCTGAGAGAACAATACTGCTCTCTCAGCGCCCTTGCTGTTTTGCTTACAAGCTCAGTATACACGATTTCAGGAATTTTGTCAATCCTTTAGCGGATCCAAATTTATACACTCATTATCTGAATTTTTGTATCTTTTGATCATTGGGGTGCGCTTTTCTCGTTCTCGCTTTGAATATAAAAGAAAAGCGCTGATTCCGCTTTCTTTTTTCAGGGAAAAACCAGAAAATTCATTCCTGCATAAAATTAGAACAGATATATTTGGCGCGTTGTAAAATGAACGTGCAGCCCTAAGGAAAAAGAATAGCCCACAGCAAAGATCCATGGTATAATAAAAGTGCAAGCAATATCA
>CACZPI010000114.1 GCA_902783005.1 uncultured Ruminococcus sp.
ATGTTCGAGGATGCCGAGGTCACGGTGCCGCGGACATTGACAGCCTTGCCGACTGCAATGGTATCCGGAACCGTGGTGCCGCCCGAGATCGTCAGTGCATCGCTGCTGTTGGAGGTGGTAGTGGTCGTGCTGCCGCTGCCGACCGTGAACTTCTGGTTGACGATCGTGTAGTTGTTGTTGGCAGCATTGGATGCGATGACAGCATAGGTATAGCTGCCTGCGGCGAGCTTGTTGAATGCCACATAGTTGTCGAGCTTGCGCAGGTCGTAGCTTCTGGCCGCCGGGTTGATGGTGCGGCCGGTCACGAACTTGCCGCCTGCATCATACACGCCGACTGTCAGAGCCGTCATGTTCGAGGAGCCGGAGGTGACAATGCCGGTGACATTGACAGCCTTGCCGACTGCAAGATTCGACGGAACGGTCGTGCCGCCGCTGATGGTCAGCGTATCGGAAGCCGAAGTCGTGGTGGTCGTGGTGGAAGTACCGTTGCCGACAGTGAACGACTTGTTGACCAGGGCATAGTTGGTATTGCCGGAATTGGAGGCAATGACCGCATAGGTGTACTTGCCTGCTGCCAGGGTGTTGAAGGCAACATAATTGTCCAGGCGGCTCAGATCGTAGGACTTTACACGCGGTGCAATGGTGCGGCCGGTGATGAACTTGCCGTTTGCATCATAGATGCCGACGGTCAGTGCCGTGATGACGGAGGAGCCGGAGCTTACGGTGCCCTTGACATTGACAGCCTTGCCCTGTGCAAGGGAATCCGGAATAACGGTGCCATTGGTAATGGTCAGGTTGTCCTGGGTGGAGGAGGTGCCGCTGCCAACGACCTTAAAGCTCTGGTTGGCCAGCGTCACGCTGGAATTTGCCCCGTTCGAGGCAATGACACGGAAGGAATAGCTGCCTGCGGCGAGCTTGTCGAAGACAACGAAGTCATCGAGATGGCTCAGGTCGTAGGTTCTGGAACCCGGCTGGGCTGTTCCGCCGCTCAGACGGGAGCCGTTTGCATCATAGATGCCGACGGTAACGCTCGTGATATTGGAGCTTTGCGAGGTAACGGTACCCCTGACATTGACGAGCCTGCCCTGTGCGAGCTCCGCCGGAACCGTGGTAACATTGGTCAGCGTGAGCGCATCGGATGCAGTCGCCTTGACGCCTGTATCAGGCGCAGTCGCGGCAGGGGCAGCCGTGGTGGTGGTTTCGGCAGTGGTCTCAGGCGCGGTGGTCTGCGTTTCCTCTGCAAAGGCATTCATCATGACAGACGAACCCTGCATTGCAAGGGAAGCCGCAATCACACCGGCTGCGATTCTGCCTGTGTGCTTGTTTTTCATAGCATACCTCTTTTCTTTTGTTCAGATTTCCGTTGAAACGGATCACAGATCTTCCCGAGTCCGTGCCGGATCCCGGACGGATGCCGACACTTCCTCATGGTCTATTATACCATTTCCCGGCAGGCTTTGTCAATTAGTGACTTGCACAAATCAGAAATGCTATTTTTCCCGAAATCTCCCCATTTTTTCACCTTTTTTAACGCTTTTTCAACGGTTTTTCAACTGGGGAAAAGTGGAAAGCAGGCAAAAGCGCCAACTCTCGCCCATTTGCAGAGAAGCCCGGGCATTCCGGTCGGATTTGGTCATTATGACGAAAACCATACCGGATGCGCTCTTGATATTCGGGAAGTCTGCCAAGCCCGGCATCCGGGTGCAGCATTCCGATTTTGTTCACAAATTTGTCGGAGAGTGCCCATTTTCACGGTATGATAGTTCAACTATTGGTTGAATCTCACAAATTTGGGCTTCACTTTTCTACAAAAAGTCGGTCGAAAATTCATAATTTTAACAGTTTGTTCACAAACTCGGACTGAAAGTATGCTATAATGAAGTTGTTAAGTTTCACAGTTGTATTTAACTGTGCCCGTTCATTTTATATGAATCAGATAGAAAGGAAGAGATACCATGAATTCACGCACACTCACCAGCCGCATGAAGGCGGCTGCGATCGCTGCCCTGATGTGCCTGTCCGTTGCTGCAACAACCGTGACAGTCGTCAACCGCACCATCAATGTTGCCGCCGTATCCCTGTCCGTCGGTGAGACTCTCGCCGTGGACGAAAAGTACCGCGGCAAGACCGCTGACATTGCCGAGGATGGCATTGAGTCCATCACCTTCACCCTGAAGGCTGATTACACCGGCAACTTCTCCTTCGGCTTCGGTATCGGCATTGCCGAGGATCCGTACTGGATGGAGTACGACGGCAAGACGAAGACCTTCGCGTCCAAGGGCACAGGCATGAGCGTCGCTGTCAAGGAAGGCGAGAACGTGACCGTTACCATTGACGTTTCCGACCTCGATCTGAAGTATGCCGATCCCTACAACAGCAAGTACGACGGCGAATGGGAATTCCGCAACTATTACAGCGGTGAGGGCGACGGCACCGTGACGCTCGTATCCGTAGAGGCCAACAGCTCTGCAACCGATACGACCGGCGATACCGACACCACCGACACCTCCCAGACCACGGATCCTGATGCAAAGGAAAGCCATCAGAAGACCAGCGGTGTGACCCAGAACAAGACCACGAATTCCAAGTGGAGCTTCACCGACAACAAGGACGGCACCGGCACCATGACCGCTACGCTCGCCCGTCAGATCGACCTGCAGGATTCTCCGTATCTGCTGACTGCCGGCTACGATGAGGATTACTATGCCGAACTCGGTGTGAGTCCGATCGAGGGCAAGGATCCGATCAACAGTCACAAGTTCAACTGGGGCGACTTCGGCCTGAGCTCCGCATCTGTCGGCGCAGGCGTATCGAGCAACCACAGCATCACCGTTGAATCCCTGACCGCGACCATCACCAGCAAGACGCCGTTCAAGCGCTTCATGTACGGCGGCGGTATCGGCGTTGTCAACAAGTCCCCGGCAGATACCGAGTATGCCAAGCAGGTCGCCGGCATCGAGGGCAAGGACAATGCAGGCTACTGGTACAACGACATGGGCGAATACATGGAGGAGGAGGATGACGGCTCCTACGAATGGTTCGTATCGCAGGGCGTTGACTTCGGCATTACCCCGGGCTTCGGCTATGACCTGACCAGTGACACCAGCGAGCTTGGTTCCTGGTTCAAAACTACATGGGATGTTCCGGAGGAGGTCAAGGAATATGAAGGCTCCGGCGGTATTTCCTTCCAGTACTGGTATGGCGAGGAGGATGCCGAGGAGTATGCGGCAGTAGAATCCTGCAACCTTGAGGATGCCGTTCTGACCTACACCGAGTCCAAGACCTTCTATTATGACAATGACATTACCGCTTCTGTCGGTGAGAAGATCAGCGCGGGCGAAATGTCCAGCGGTCTGGCATTTGCCGACATTGAGGGACTTGATCCCGACCGCGATGATGTCAACTGCGTTGTCTTCACCGTCAGCGCCGCACAGGATCTCGACAAGCTGGTTTATGCTGTCGGTGCATCCGTGGAATCCGGCTCCGAGGAGTGGAAGATGTGGTCTGACACCGAGGCAGACGATGCATGGAACTATGTTATGACTGACACCGGCAAGGGTGACATTGACATCGTATGGTTCGTTCCGGCCGGCTACGACATCAACGAGAAGTACGGCGAGCTGAAGCTCGGCTACTGGTACGGCGGCAAGGGTGAGACGGAGCTTTCCGACATCACGCTGAAGTCCGTCACCGTATACTACGGCGAGAACCCGGAGAAGGTCGAGAAGATCGAAACCACCACCGAGGCGACCACGACCACCGAGGAGACCACCACGACCACAACGACAACAACAACCACCACGACCACCGAAGCACCGCTGGTTCCGACCTACGGTGACACTGACCTGGACGGCGACGTGGATCTGCTGGACGTTGTCCTGCTCAACAAGAACCTGCTGGGCATGGAGAAGCTCGGAGCACAGGCGCTGCTGAATGCCGATGTTGACATTGACCAGAAGATCGACAGCACCGACTCCCTGAACATTCTCAAGAGCCTTGTACACCTGGCAACCCTGCCTGTAACCGGCACCACAACCACCACCAAGTAATTCCCATGAAACCCCCGATGCGCTGCACCGGGGGTTTTTCTGCAACAAAATCCCTCCTGCAAACAGGAGGGATTTCGTCATTTCTTTTCGGGATTCTGCTGCGCGGCAAAGCGGGCGGCAAGATTCTTGGTGATGCTGGCCGAAACGGCGACCTGCATGACCAGATCATGAATGCGGCGCGTGGAGGGATCCTCCTCGCCCAGCAGCGGGATCGCCACGCTGTCAATATTGTCCGCGACAAACTGGTAGGCCTTGCACTGGTTCTCCACAAAGGAATTGTACCGCTCCTCCAGCATCGCGCCTTCCATGCCCGGCGGGAACATCCGCTCAATGACCGCCATGCCCAGGGCATCCTTCAGCAGACAGATCACGACCAGATAGGCCAGATGCGACCGGCCGTATTTCTTGCGCACAGGCGGCGGCATCAGCCCTTGCTTGACGTAATTGTTGATCATGGAAGCGGTCACGGGCTTGTCATGCTCCTGAAAGGGAAGGTAGCGGTTGATGAGGACGATCATCTGATCCATGTAGATCTCCAGATCCGGGAATTCCTCCCAGCGCGGCAGATGAAATCCGCGGAGAAAGCCCGATGTCTCGTCATAAAAGCTGATGAAGCTGTCCTTATTGTAGAGCATAGCTCCCTCCCTCCTGCATGACCCCGGATCACGGATGTGTCACAGGGATCGTTTCGTTGAGTACCAGACCGCCGGAATATTTGAATTTGATGAGCTCGCCCTTCTTGTAGGTCAGGGCACCCATCTGATTGAACGGGATCTCCTTGAAAGCAGCACGGGAAGCCACCAGCCGGATCGTCTCATGCTTGCGTGTCTCAAAGACCAGCTCGAAGTATTCATCATAGAGCTTCGAGTGCCCGGTGGAATCCACCACGCGGCGGCGTTCATCAATCTTTTGTTGCAGAATCGCCATTTCTGTATACGCCTGCTTCGGATTGGGGCGTGCGGGATTGTCGGTGATCTTCGGATGCTTTTTCGGCTTTCCGGAACGCAGCCCGCCGCCTTCCTCTTCCTTGTAGAAGAAGCCGAAGATTCTGACCCATTTCTCACTATTCCCGCCCAGCAGGAAAACCGGGAACAGGACAAGCGCCACAGCGGCCAGAATGATGGCGAAATCCCGTATCATCGTATACTCCGGCATTACAGTCCGTTGGGGTTGCGCTGCATGAAGCGCCAGCTATCCTCGCACATGGTCTCCAGCGTCTCATGTGCCTCCCAGCCCAGCAGCTCCTTTGCACGGGATGCATCGGCGTAGGAGGTGGCAATATCGCCCGCACGGCGCGGTGCGATCCTGTACTTGATCGGGAAGCCGCAGGCCTTGCTGTAGGCCTCGACCATTTCCAGCACGGAAATGCCGTTGCCGGTGCCCAGATTGATCGGCATGAAGCCCTTGTGTCCGGCAGCATACTCGATGGCGCAGACATGACCCTTGGCCAGATCGACCACATGGATGTAATCACGCACGCCGGTGCCGTCGGGGGTATCGTAGTCATTGCCGAATACGGAAAGCTGCTCGCGCTTGCCGACGGCGACCTGTCCGATATACGGCAGCAGATTGTTCGGAATGCCGTTGGGATCCTCACCGATCAGGCCGCTCTTGTGCGCACCGATGGGGTTAAAGTAACGCAGGGCGACCACGGAGAATTCCGGATCCGCATTGCAGCAGTCATGCAAAATCTGCTCAATCATGACCTTGGTATAGCCGTAAGGATTCGTGGCCGAGGTGGGCATGTCCTCCACATAGGGAACCGGATTGTGCATGCCGTACACGGTCGCGGACGAGGAGAACACAAAGCGCTTGCAGCCTGCCTCACGCATGGCCGCGAGCAGCACGAAGGTACCGTTGAGGTTGTTCTCGTAATATTCCAGCGGCTTCTCCACGGATTCACCGACTGCCTTGAGGCCGGCAAAATGCACGACGGCGTCGATCTCATTTTCCGCGAAGATCTGCTTCATGGCAGCCGCATCACGCATGTCCGCCTTGTAGAAGGTGACCTTTTTGCCGGTGATCTGCTCTACACGGCGCAGGCTTTCCTCCTTGGAATTGCTCAGATTGTCGAGGACAACGACCTCATAGCCGCTCTCCAGAAATTCCACGCAGGTATGGCTGCCGATAAAACCGGCACCGCCCGTAACCAAAATCTTTCCCATGATCATTCCTCCCAAACGATGTGCAGACGATCAGTCTGCCCTGATCTCTGTGCCGCCGATGCTGCGGATGCGCAGCACATGGCAGCGGCCTTCTCCGAGGACTGCCTCGGTCTGTGTCCTGAATTCCTCCAGCATATCCAGCGGCACATACGCCTGCACCGTGCCGGCAAATCCGCCGCCGTGTACACGCACCGCGCCTCTGCCGCCAAGCAGCTCATCGCACAGCGCGATGGTCAGCGCCACCTCCTGATGCCGGGGGTCTGCATAGACGGAGACATTCTGCAAATACGCAAACGAGGAATGCCCCGAAGCACGGATCTCCGCCAGATATTGCTCAAAATAGCCGTTTTGCAGCGAGCGTACTGCACGCTTTACCCGCTTGTCATCGGCAAAATAATGGAGCGCACGCAGCGCCGCACGGTCACCGCAGACCTTGCGCACCTCCGGCAGATGCCCGATCAGCTGTGCCTTCGTCGTCTGCGAAAGCACCTGCACACCGAGTACGGCTGCGACCGCCTTCATTTCGGCGGGTACGGCCGCATAGGCATCGGTCAGATCCGCATGATCTGCCCCGGAATCAAGAATGCACAGCGCATAGCCTTCCTTTGTCAGATCCACCCCGGCACGGGTGACCTCCGGCTCGGTATGCGCAAAATCAATCGCAATGACACCGCCGACCGAGCAGCCCATCTGATCCATCAGACCGCAGGGCTTGCCGAAATAGACATTCTCGGCATACTGCCCGATCTGTGCGATCTTCACGGGATCCACGCTGCCGCCGGCGAAGAATGCCGAGCAGATATTCCCGACCAGCACCTCAAATGCCGCCGACGAGGACAATCCCGACCCGCGCAGCACGCTCGAAGTCGTGTACGCATCGAAGCCGCCGACCGGGTATCCCATCTCATCGAATTTTGCCGCGATCCCGCGCAGGAGCGCCGCCGAGGTGCCCTCCTCATCGACCTGCGGCCGCAGATCGGAAAGCTCGACGGAATCCATAAGGAATCCCTCGGATTTCAGCCGGATCTTGCCGTTGTCGCGTCTGGCTGCCACAGCAATGATGTCCAGATCCACCGCACCCGTGAGGACATGTCCGCCCTGGTGGTCGGTGTGATTGCCGCAGAGCTCCGTGCGGCCGGGCGCAGAAAACAGCGAAATCTCGCCGTCTGTCCCGAATTCCTGCCCGAATGCCTTCACGGCGCCGATCAGCCGTTCCCGGTAGGGGGCGACCTCTGCCGGGCTGCATGCATAAAGCTGCTGCAGCACCGCATCGAATCTGCCCTGCTGTAATGCCGAAATGGTCTCTGTCTGGTTCATAGATCCTGCTCCTGTTCCTGCTGCGGACAGTGCCGCTTGTATTCTATCGCATCGGATGCATCCGCATCCTTTCTTTAGTATATAATACTTCGTCACTTTTTGCAAGCAGTTTTGCAGGGAATTTTCCGGATTTGTCCGGATTTCTGCATTTCGCCCAAAAATTGCAGGGAAAAGCAGCGCCGCTGTGGTTTACATGATATTGCGGTTTTCAAGCGCCTTGTACAGCGTCACCTCGTCGGCATATTCCAGCATGCCGCCGACCGGCAGACCGAAGGCAAGCCGTGTGACCTTGACGCCGAGCGGCGTGAGAAGCTGCGCGATATAGGCCGCCGTGGCATCGCCCTCCACCGTGGGATTCGTTGCCATGATGACCTCCTGCACCTGCCCCTGCTGCACCCGCGCCACCAGCGAACGGATCCGCAGATCATCCGGCAGCACGCCCCGCAGCGGGGAGATCAGACCGTGCAGCACATGGTACACGCCGTGGAATTCCCCCGTGCGTTCAAAGGCCGCAATGTCCTTCGGCTGCTCGACCACGCAGATCGTCGTGTGATCCCGCGTCGGGTCATCGCACACCGGACAAAGCTCCTGATCCGTCAGATTTTCGCAGATGCGGCAGTAATGCACCGTGCGCTTTGCATTCAGAAGCGCCTGTGCGAATTCCTCGACCTCCTCCGCGTCCATCGACATCACATGATAAGCAAGCCGGGCAGCGGACTTCATTCCGATACCCGGCAGCTTTGCAAATTGTTCGGTCAGTACGACGAGCGGGAGTGCATCATGCTCCGCCATCAGAACAGCCCCGGCAGGGAAACACCGCCGGTGATCTTGCTCATCTCTTCCTCAGTGGTGGTCTCGATCTGGCTGACAGCCTCGTTGACAGCGCTGATGATGAGATCCTGCAGCATCTCAACGTCGGACGGATCAACGACCTCCGGATCAATGTTCAGGCTCTTAATGGTCTTCTTGCCGGTCATGACCAGCTCGACCTTGCCGCCGCCGGTGGTGACGGTGAAATCGCGTGCCTCGATGTCGTCCTGCAGATTGGTGATCTCATCCTGCATCTTCTGTGCCTGACGGATCATCTGATTCATGTTCTGGGCGTTGTTGCCAGCACCCTTGGGGACTCTTACCTTCATAGTGATTTCTCCTTTAATTGTTTTTGGTTATGGCTGCACCGCCGCACGGAGGCGCGATGCAGATTATTCCACAGCGGTCGTTTTGATGCCGCTGTTTCTGGCTCTTTCCAGCATTTCCTCAAGCGGGCGCTGCTGCGTGGCCGCCTGGGAGCATTTGGCACGGATGACGAAGCGCCTTCCAAGCACGCGGAATACCGCTTCACTGAGCGCCGCCGCATTTTCCTTGAGCTTGAACATGTCGAGGAAAAACGGATTGTCCGCGATCACCAGCAGGATATTGGCGTAGGATTTCGCTTCGGAATTGGCGAGCGTCCCGACAACTGCCGGTGCAAGCCTGCCGCATTCCTCCAGAATATCGCCCCATTGTGCCACCGGGGTAAAATCCGACAGACGCAGCTTTTTGAGATCGGCCTCCGGCTCCGGTTCGGGCGCGGGGGACTTATGGGGCTGCATCAATTCCTGTGCCCGCTTCTGGTCGGGCGTCATGCCGGATGCACCGCCGCCCATCGGACGGCTTTCAAGCTGTGCAATGCGATCCTCGAGCATGCGAAGCTCTGCCGTATTTGCAGAGACCGCGGCACCCGCAGGTGCGGTCTGGCCGCTGCATACACGAATGCAGGTCATTTCCAGCTCCACACGCCGGTTCACAGCCCGTCCCATGCGTTCACGGCAGGTCTGGAAGGTATCAAGCACCGCCATGATCTGTGCCAGATCGGCTTCCTGTGCAATGCTTTGCAGGGTCGGGATCTCATCGGCCATACATTGCAGAAGCGCCGTATCGCCGGTCGTTTTCAGCAGCATCACATCCCGCAGCATGAGGATCAGCTCCTCGCACAGGCGCCCGAGATCCTTCGATGCCTCGTGAAGCTGTGCAATGATCGCAAGCGTCTGTGCGGCATCCCGTTTCCGGATCGCCTCAAGCATTTGCAGGAGGTATTCTCTTCCCGCTGCGCCGGCGGCCTCTGCGGTCATGGGGGCAGTAATGACATCCCCGAGTGCAGCGCAGCGGTCAAGCAGCGAAATGGCATCACGCATACCGCCGTCGGAGAGCTTGGCCATCAGCTCGGCGGCATCGCGCTCGACCCGGATCTGCTCCTGTTCGGCAATATACAGCAGTCTCGTCACCAGATCCTCCTGCCGGATGCGGCGGAAGTCATAGCGCTGACAGCGGGAAATGATCGTTGCAGGAACCTTGTGGATCTCGGTCGTCGCAAGGATGAATTTGACATATTCCGGCGGTTCCTCCATGATCTTGAGCAGCGCATTGAAGGCGCTGACCGAGAGCATGTGAACCTCGTCGATAATATAGATCTTGAAGCGGCAGCGTTCCGGGGTATACACCGCACCGTCACGCAGGTCGCGGATGTCCTCGACACTGTTGTTGGAAGCCGCGTCGATCTCAATAATATCCGAAAGCGCTCCGGCCTCGGCATCGCGGCAGGTCTGGCATTCCAGACACGGATTGCCGTCCGGGCGCGGGTGTTCGCAGTTGACCGCCTTGGCAAGGATCCGCGCACAGGTGGTCTTGCCGGTACCGCGGGAGCCCGTGAACAGATAGGCATGTGCGGTGGTGCCGGCGCGGAGCTGGTTCTGAAGGGTGGTGGTGACCTGCGGCTGTGAGAGCACATCTGCAAAGGTCATCGGCCGCCATTTCCTGTAAAGTGCCTGGTAGGCCTGCGGCATGGCGGATCCCCCTTTCCGACGGTGTTTCCGATATTCTCAGAACAGTCCGAACGCGCTTGCCGGCAAAACGGCTGATATAAAAATTCGGAACATAGGTGTGCAGGCTTGCTGCGGCACATGAAACGATCCGCTTAATGCTGCTCGGTTCCCCGCCTGACATGGTTCACA
>CACZPI010000115.1 GCA_902783005.1 uncultured Ruminococcus sp.
ACAGCAGCGGGAGCAGCATCCGGCTTGCGGTAGAGGTATGCGTCCAGGGGATCCGGCCGATGCGGTCGGAAATATCCAGAATGACCCCGCACAGCAGATCTGCCAGCCGCAGAAATCCTGCCGCCGCAGCGCCCTGTGCGCCCAGAAGTACCGCAATGGCACCAAACAGGAGCGAAGCCATGCATACCGGCACCAGCAGCGTATTCGACAGGGGCGAGAGGAAGGATACCTCCCGGAAATACATCGCGGACACCGGCAGCACCGTCAGGAATGTCCAGACCATGATCCCGGCCTGCCGGAACGCATTTTCCGGGCGTGTCGCCTCCTCCTTTTCCGGGAGCATAAACGGGCCGACCACGCCGATGCCGAGGGTACCGCAGCAGCTGAGCCAGAATGCAGCGCTGTGGATCACATAGGGATTTGCGATTCCCAGGATCAGCATGGCGATGCTCAGGGAATTGAAGGAATCATTCTCCCGGAACACTGCCTTGGCAAAGTACACGATCACCGTCATGATGAAAGCCCGCCACACGCTGACGGTCTCGCCGGCACAGATCACAAACAGGAAGCAGAATCCCGTCACGACCGCAAACGTCACGCGCCGTCCGACATTCAGATGGTACAGAGCCCAGGAAATGCAGAAGGCCAGAAATTCCAGATGCAGTCCCGAAACTGCCAGCAGATGGCCGATGCCCATGCGGTACATCAAAGATTTGCCGGTATTGCTCATGCCGGATTTATCCCCGAAGAGCATACCCGTGAGCATTGCGCCCGTCTCCTCCCGCATCTGGCTGCGGATGCGGGCGGTCATTTCCGTGCGCCAGTGCCAGATTACCGAGCGAAGCGTCGGAGAGGCCAGCGGCGTGCGCTCCTGAATGACCGCATCTGCCCCGAATTGCAGACAGATTCGGTTCGCCCTTGCATAGCCGGCGCTGTCAAAGAGATACCCGGATGCCAAGGCAGCCGGTGTTCCGGAAACGGTCAGTGTATCGCCGTAATCCAGCTCCGTTTCGTCTGTGAGCAGATACACCCTTGCAGCCGTGCCGCCGTCAAATGCACCGGCAAGCACGCACCTTGTCCAGCCGGAATCATAGACGGCAAGCTCCCGGATCTGCCCGGTGAATACCGCTTCCTGCCCGGCATAGCCTGCCTGCTTCTGCAAGGTCTGTGCATCCGTCCGCCAATAGACACAGCACGCCGTCACAAGCGACAGCGTGCTGAGCAGTACATATTTCCACCAAGCCCTGCGCCAGACGATCAAACCCAGTGCCAGCACTGCGATGCCGCACAAAAGCAGCAGGCTCTGCCATGCTGCCGCCAGCACCAGTCCTGCCGTAAACGGAAGTCCGAGATAGAGTGCAGGACGTTTCATCCGTACAGCTTATGCCTTGAAAAACAGCGGGAGCGGATCGAGGAAAATGATATCGTCGCGCTCTGCCGCATCACCCTCTGCAAGAACGGCTGCTTCTGCGGCGATCGTGCCGCCTGCCTGCTCCACAAGGGATTCGAGCGCCTTGAGAGATTCGCCGGTGCTGATGACATCATCCACGATGAGCACGCGCTTGCCTTTCAGCAGCGCTGCCTTTTCGCCGTCCAGATGAAGCATCTGTTCATTGGCAGTCGTAATGGACTTGACCTTGACCGATACCACATCGGTCATGTACAGCTTGACAGATTTACGGGCAACCACATAGTTTTTGCCGCTCTGCCGCGCCATTTCGTAGGCAAGCGGAATGCCCTTGCTCTCGGCGGTGATGATGACATCAAACTCCGGGCACTTTGCAAGGAGCTGCTTGGCACTTTCCACCGTGACCTCCACATCGGAGAACATGATGAATGCCGCAATATCGAGCTTGTCACTGACAGCGCATTTTTTCAGCTTCCGGTCAAGGCCGGCGATCTTCATTTCATAGAATTCAGCCATTTTCGGAATCTCCTTCTCAGCCGAGCGACTGCTCGCCCCAGCCCATCTTTTTTCCGGCCACCATGTGGAAATGCAGATGCATCACGCTCTGGCCGGCATCCTCGCCGCAGTTGTTGATGACGCGGAAGCTCTCAATATTCTCCGCCTCTGCGGTCTTGGAAATCGCTTCAAAGATCTTTGCGACCGCCGCAGAATTCTCTGCTGTGATCTTCTTGGCGCAGCAGATGTGATCCTTCGGTACAAACAGATAATGCACGGGTGCGATCGGCTCAATGTCCTTGAATGCATATACATATTCATCCTCATAGACCTTTGCCGACGGGATCTCCCCGGCGATGATCCTGCAGAACAGACAATCCTTGTCCAGTGCCATAGTGATACCCTCCTGTTAAAATTCGATCTGGTACGGGAAGCCGACGGCCTCCGCATATTCCGGAAGAACAAGCTGCAGCGGGAGCTTTCGCTGCTCCTCCCTGCCGGTAGAGGATCGTATGCATGTCAATATGCTTTTCCACATGGGAAGCCGCATCCGCACGAATCTGCATACGATCCCTCCTGCCTGCTTACTTGATAAATTCAGCCGCGATCTCTGCGGTCTTCGCCAGTGCTTCCTGAACAAGGCTCTGGTCACCGATGCCCGCCATTGCGGAATCCGGTCTGCCGCCGCCCTTGCCGCCTGTCAGCGCTGCGAGCTTCTGGACGATCTTGCCTGCGTGGGCGCCCCTTGCAACGGCATCCTTGGTGGCAACGCAGTACAGCTGCCCCTTCTCGCCGCCGACGCCTGCCAGAACAGCCACGACTGCGCCGTCCTTCTCCTTGATCTGGTCGCCCATCTTCCGGAGCAGATCAGCATTCGCACCAGCCACCTCAGAGGCGATCACCTGTACGCCGGAAACCTCCTGCGCATTCTTCAGAATATCGTCAAGCGCGCTGCCTGCCATCTTCTGGCGCAGCTCCTCGACGGTCTTTTCGGTTTCACGAAGCTGTGCAGCAACGGATGCGCACTTGGCCGGAAGCTCAGCGGTATTGTTCAGCTTGAGTGCCCGGGCAGCTTCATTGATGGTATTCTGCATCGAATCGAGCAGCTCGAGGACGCCTGCGCCCGTGACTGCCTCGATACGGCGCACGCCGGAGGCAACGGAGCTTTCGGAAACGATGCGGAACAGTCCGATATTGGCGGTATTCGGTACATGGGTACCGCCGCAGAATTCAACAGAAACATCCGATGCGCGGACAACGCGGACAACATCGCCGTACTTCTCACCGAACAGTGCCATGGCGCCGAGCTGTCTTGCCTCTTCGATCGGCATTTCGCGTACATCCACCGGAATGGCTTCGAGGATCCACTGGTTGACCAGTCCCTCGACCTTCTGCAGCTCCTCCGTGGTCATTGCAGAGAAATGCGAGAAGTCAAAGCGGCATGCCTTGTCATTGACAAGCTGGCCTGCCTGGTGTACATGCTCACCGAGCACCGTGCGCAGCGCTGCCTGCAGAAGATGTGCGGCAGTATGGTTGCGCATGACCTTGCTGCGGAACTTGGTGCAGTATTTTGCGGTCACAGCGGCACCTGCGGAGAGTGTGCCCTCCTTCATGAAGCCGTGATGCAGGAAATGTCCGTCCTCATCCTTGGAAACGGATTCCACGCGGAACACGCCGCTGTCGGTAAAGATCTTGCCGTGGTCGGAAGCCTGGCCGCCGCTCTCTGCATACAGAGGCGTGGTATCCAGAACGATCACGGCCTTGTCGCCCTCAGAAAGTGCATCGGCAGCAGCGCCGTCCTTCAGGATGGCAAGCACCTTCGCGGGAACTTCATTTTCGGTATAGCCGACAAACTGCGTCTTGGGAACGTCGAGCTTGACGGAATCATCCGCCCACGAGCTGGATGCCTTGGCAGCATGGTCAGCCTTGGCGGTATCACGCTGCTTCTTGACGAGTGCGCGGTAGCCGTCCTCGTCTACGGCAAAGCCGCGTTCCTCGGCGATCTCCCGGGTCAGATCAAACGGGAAGCCGTAGGTATCGGCGAGCTTGAAGACATCGGCGCCGGAGAGCACCTTGCCGGATGCATTCTGCATGATCTCGTCAAGCAGCTCCATACCCTTGTCAACGGTCTTGGCGAATGCCTCCTCCTCGACCTTGATGATCTTCTTGATGTAGGCACGCTTCTCCTCGAGCTCGGGGTAAGCAACCTTGTTTTCGTCGATCACGGTATCGGCAACCTCATGCAGGAAGGTACCCTTAATGCCGATCATTCTGCCGTGGCGGGCAGCGCGTCTGAGCAGACGGCGCAGTACATAGCCGCGTCCTTCATTGGACGGGAGCACACCGTCGCCGACCATGAATGTGGTCGAACGGATGTGGTCAGTAATGACACGCAGCGATACATCCGTGTCGCTGTTGTCATGGTAGGTCACGCCGGCAATACGGGAGATGTGCTTCATGATATTCTGCACGGTATCGACCTCAAAGAGGTTGTCCACATTCTGCATTACGCAGGCCAGACGCTCCAGACCCATGCCGGTGTCGATATTCTTGCTCTTCATCTCGGCATAGTGACCCTCGCCGTCGGAATCGAACTGGCTGAATACCAGATTCCAGATCTCGATGACACGGTCGCAGTCGCTTGCCTGCTCAAAGCTCTCAAACGGGCCGTAAGCCTCGCCGCGGTCGAAGTGGATCTCCGAGCACGGGCCGCAGGGGCCGGAGCCATGCTCCCAGAAATTGTCCTTCTTGCCGAGGCGGATGATGCGCTCATGCGGAATGCCGATGCTCTTTTCCCAGATCTCCTCAGCCTCGTCATCACTCTCATAAATGGTGATCCAGAGGCGGTCTGCCGGGATCTCCAGCACCTTGGTCAGAAATTCCCATGCCCATGCGATGGCTTCCTTCTTGAAATACTCACCGAAGGAGAAGTTGCCGAGCATCTCGAAATAGGTACCGTGACGGGCAGTCTTGCCGACGTTTTCAATGTCCGGGGTACGGATGCACTTCTGGCAGGTGGTCACACGCACATTCGGCGGTACCGCCTGACCGAGGAAGAATTTTTTGAGCGGTGCCATGCCGGAGTTGATGAGCAGCAGGCTCTTGTCACCCTGGGGGATGAGAGAAGCCGATGCCATCCGGGTATGCCCCTTGCTTTCAAAGAAGGACAGATACTGCTCACGCAGGTCATTAAGTCCACGCCATTCCATATTGATCCACTCCAAATTTATAGATTCCGGCAGCCGGTCTCAGGCCCGCTGCACATACATATACAGTATAGCATACTTTGACAGAAAATGCAAGCATTTTTTCGGCCGGGCATAAAAAAGAGGAAGCCTCTGCTCCCTCTTCCTGTTTCTGCTTATCTTGCGCCCTTGCGCTTGACAACGGCGGTGAAGGTCTTGACCATCAGCTTCAGATCCAGCCACACACTGCGTTTCTTGATGTACTCAATATCGGTATCCACCCATTCCTCAAAGGGCATATCGCTTCTGCCCTCCGTCTGGCAGATGCAGGACAGGCCGCCCTTGACCAGGAGACGATCCATATGCTCGGGTGTGTACAGCACCACCTCACGCGGCAGCGGCGGGCGCGGGCCGATGATCGACATATCGCCCTTGAGCACGTTGAAAAACTGCGGCAGCTCGTCAATGGATGTCCTGCGGATAAAATCACCGATCTTCGTGACACGCGGGTCATGCTCGGCCTTGAATGCCAGTCCGTCCGATTCATTCTCCTTCATGACCTCGGCAAAGCGTTCCTCGGCATCCATGCACATCGAACGCAGCTTGTACATCTTGAACGGCCGCCCATTCTCCGTCAGGCGCACCTGTGAAAAGATCGGATTTCCCTTATCCTCTATGTAAATGGCCAGCATCACGATCCCCAGCGGGATCAGCAGGATCAGCAGCGCCAACGCCGACACCACAATGTCAAATGCACGCTTGACAAACCGGTATCCCAGGCCGCCCGCAGGCTTGACCTGGCTGCTTTTCAGGGTTTCCTGTACACCCGTGGTCAGCAGTCCCATTGCACGCGCATCAAAATCCAGAATCGGATAGCTCGTCACGCCTTCCTTGTTCTCCTTCATCTGCTGCAGCGTCACATCGGTAATGTCATCCTCAGACAAGGTTCTTTTGACCGGACGGGTATCCTTGTTTTCTGCCATCTCCATCCTCCCTTCTTCTCGGTTTCTCAGTTCCTTACGGTTTCTTCAGATGGATCCTCGGCTTTGCCGTCAGGCGTTCAAACTGCGTGATCGCCCGCGACAATGCAGCCACCGGCAGCCCCACAACATTGAAATAATCCCCGCGGATTTCCCGCACCAGAAGCGATCCCTTTCCCTGGATGCCGTAGGCGCCCGCCTTGTCGAACGGCTCTCCGGTGTCCAGATACGCATGGATCTCCTCATCCGACAGCGTGTAGAATGTCACCTCTGTCTCGCTTGTAAACACCGATGTCTGTGTACCCCGGTAAAGCGCCACACCCGTCATGACCGTGTGTGTCTCACCGGAAAGCTGCCGGAGCATCCGGAAGGCATCCTCCCGGTCCTTCGGCTTGCCCATGATCTGATCCTCCAGCACGACCACCGTGTCACAGCCGATGACCAGATCCTCCGGGAACTGTGCAGCCACCGACTTTGCCTTGACATCCGCCAGGAATGCTGCTGCCATCATGACCGGCATTCCCGCGGGGAGCGCCTCTTCGGCGTCCGACGGATGCACGGTAAAATCCTCTGTGATCAGGTGCATTAGCTCCTTGCGCCGCGGCGAACCGGATGCCAGAATGATACTCATTTGAGCAGCTCCTTCGGATCATAGTCGGGCATGATCACCAGATTCTCATTCTCCGTGACCTCCTGACGGTACTGATCCTGCCAGTCCTCAGGCGTAAAATCCTCCACCGATACAGAAATATGGGTCGGGTTGCAGCCGATGGCCTCCACCAGTGCGGCAGACAGCTTTTCAGCGGCAGCCTTCTTCTGCTCGTCGGTGCGTCCCTTGAGCATTTTGATCGTAATATGCGGCATTTTCGTTCCATCCTTCCTGTGTCTCTCATAATAGACAGCGACATACTATCTTATTATAGCATATTTCATCAGAAAATGCAAGTATCTGATAAAAATTTCCGGAATTCCCCCGGCTCCGCGCTTCATTCCAGCGCCGTCACGGCATCTGCAATGGCGCGGAATACCGGGGCAGCCGCATCATTCCCGTAGCCGCCGTCCTCGGCCAGAACGGTCACCGCGTAGGTCGGATCCTCCATCGGGAAATAGCCCGTGATCCATCCGTGGCAAAGCTCGATCTCCTCTTTGTTGTAGCGTCCCGTCTGCGCCGTGGAGGTCTTGGCAGCAGCAAAGACGGTTTCCGGAACGGCTTTGGAATTTTCATTCTCATTGATCGCCGCGATCATCAGATCTTGCAGGAAATAGGCTTCATTGCGCCGCAGCGCCTTGGCGTACATGGGGGATTTCTCATTCTCCACCGTCTGTCCGTCCTCCGTATACCCGCGGATGAGCCGGGCAATGGGCATGTCTCCGTCATTGGCAATGCCGCAGGTCATCTGCGTCACCTGCAAGGGCGTTGCCGTCAGAAGCCCCTGTCCGAAGCAGAAATTTGCCATTTCCGCCGGAAGCTGCAAATCCTGCATCGAAGGCAGGCTGCCGCCGGAGGACACAATGCTGCCGGAAAGCGCGATCTGCGTTCCGTACCCAAGCCGCTGTGCCGTCTCCCGCATCAGTCCCGCATCCAGAAACGGGCTCATATCGACAAAATAGGCATTGCAGGAATAGATCATCGCATGCTTCATGTCCAGCTCTCCGTGTCCCCGCCAGTCATGGCAGCGGAAGACCTGCCCGGAAACCTCTGTCTTTCCGGTGCAGACCGTCCGGAAATGCGTCTTGCCCTGTTCGTAGGCGGCCGCACAGGTCACCAGCTTGAAGATGGAGCCGACGCTGTACGCATACAGACAACGATTGATGAGCGGACTGTCCGGATCGTCAAGCGCCTGTGCCAGATGATCCGGGTCATACGCCGGAAAGCTCGCCATTGCCAGGACATCGCCGGTTTTCACATCCATCACGACGACTGCGCCCTTCTCGATCGGCTGTGCCTCGCAGATCTCCTGGATCCGGGTATCAAGCGTCGTCACCACACCGGCTGCGCTGCCGCTGCACGGATGGACTGCGGGCGCCTCGCCAAGCAGCACATGTCCGCGGGCATCGACCGTATAGGTCACGCTTGCCGGATCTGCCTGCCCGCGCAGGATCCGGTCAAAATCCGCCTCCAGCCCTGTCACGCCCGCGCCGTCTGCGGTATACCCCAGCACATGCTGTGCCAGGAGTTTTCCTGTCCGGTGTACCGGTACGGACAGCACGGTCACATCCGGGCAGTCCACACTGTCGGTATCAATCTGCACGCAGAACGGCCTTCCTGTCTGCATGCCCTCCAGCAGCGGCGTGACCTCCTCCGTATGTGCCCAGAGGGCATCGAATGCCGCCTGCGAAGGGATCACGCACGCATAGAAGGCATCGGTCTGATTGACCATCGGCCGGAAATGCCTGTCATAGATCGTTCCCTCGGCATTGCCTGCCGTGACAATCGTCTGGCTCTGCCGGATGGCTGTCTCGGCATAGCCGCCGTTTTTCATATGCACGGTGATCTGCGCGACCGTCAGCATAAAGCCTGCGATCAACAGGATCCCCGCCAGCGCTGCACGCCGGTACATAAGCATCACCTGTCCTTTCTCTTTCCGGGAGTATGGGCAGGTGACAGGCAGATTATTCAGTTGTATCGGTCGTTTTTTCTTTTCCGGCCTCCCGGAATGCACGCTGCACCAGCTCACCCGGATCCTTGCCGCACAGCTCGCACCATGCATACAATTCCGCAAGGGTCAGCGTTTCCGGTGACTGGAACCGCCGGCGGGCTGTACGCTCGGATATGCCCAGCTTTTCAGCGATCTGTGCAAAATCCGCCGTTCCCTGCTGCCGCCAGAGAATGAGCGTCAGCTTGATCGTATCCATAAACCGCTCATACTGCCGCGGATGTCTGATCTGCATTTCCATATTATCCCTCCAGAATCACCGTGAAAGGGCCGTCATTGCACAGCCGCACCTGCATATCCGCGCCGAATTCGCCGTGCTCCACGCGCCGCACCTGCCCGCGCAGGCGTTCCATGAAGACCTCATACAAATGATTGGCCACATCCGGCGCCCCCGCATTCGTGAAGCCCGGACGGTTGCTCCGGCAGTCCGCATACAGCGTAAACTGCGAAATGACCAGGATCTCCCCGTCCACATCCTTCACCGAAAGATTCGTCTTGCCGTTTTCATCCGCAAAAATGCGCAGCTTGACCAGCTTATCCGCCAGCTTGTGCGCGGTTTCCTCCGTATCTTCCCTGCCGACGCCAAGCAGCACCACATAGCCCTGCCCGATCTCACCGATCACACGGCCGTCCACGCTGACAGAGCCCTCTGTGACACGCTGTACTACCAGTTTCATATGACACATCCTCCATACAGATAGTTATATTTCATTTTCATTATACCGCGGATTTTTCCGGAATGCAAGCCGTTTTCCCAATTTTGTGAATACTGTCCAAAATCTCCCGGTATATTTGCACGCCGCAGGGCTTGACAAAGGCAGGCAGGATGGTGTATACTAAATTAAGGACATAAAATATTCACATTTCAGAAACAGTTTTTTCAACCTCTGTTCTCCATTCCGTATTATACAGTGATACGAACGATACCGGCCGAAATGAGGTGACGCCATGAAAAAAGAGCTTTGCAGAGAGAATTACAAATCTGTTGGTGCAGAAAACAATAAAGAACATCCGAGCAGATGGCGCTACTGCTTTCTGGATTACCAGACCACCAAGGGATTTTTCAGGCAGTCGGCCAAAGACAATATCCTTCTGCGCATGCGCACACGCGCCCGCACGGTCAACGTGCCGCTGGGGATCCAGGGCATCGGCTACGGCGTATTTCAGGCGAATTTCCGGATGCAGCATGTCTCTCTCCCGCCGACCCTGCGCGTCATCGGCTCCTTTGCATTTGACGGCTGCACCGATCTGAAAAGCATTCATATTCCCGAGGGCGTCGAGGTCATCTCGGAGTTTGCCTTCCGCGACTGCATTGATCTGAAAGAGGTCACCCTGCCCGCTTCTCTCGAACGCATCGGTGCCCATGCCTTTGAAGGATGCTCCTCGCTTGAAAAGGTCGTGTTCGCTGGTGGTGTCAGTGAGATCCAGGAAAACGCCTTTGCCAACTGCACCTCCCTGCAATATCTGGAATTGCCCGAGGGCTCGCAAAGGCTCAGTGCGGGTGTTTTCTATCGCTGCACCTCCCTCCGGCGCATCTGTCTGCCTTCTGAAATGGAGGAGATCGGAAGCTACTGCTTTTCCGGCTGTACAGCGCTGGATCGGATCACGCTGCCCGCCTTGCAGAGCTCCGGCGAAGAACTGTTCATTCATTGCAGCAATCTGACCTTCATAGAGCTCTGCGAAGGCGCACAGGCCACCGGTGACGCTTCCTTCCGGAGCTGCCAGAGCCTTCGCACGGTGATTTTACCGGAATCGCTCCGATGCATCAGCAAACAGAGCTTTGCGGACTGCCCGTCCCTTGAGGAGGTCGTGCTTCGCAGCACGGATCTGACGGAGATCCTCGCAGAGGCATTCGCCGGATGCAGTTCCCTGCGCAAACTCTTTCTGCCGGAGACTGTGCGTCTCATCAGTGACGGCGCCTTCCGGGGCTGCACAGCACTTGCCGATCTGCATATTCCGCAGAATGTAAGCATGATCGGGGAAGGTGCCCTTGTGGACACCAAATGGTTCAAGGAGCTGCAGGAGCCCTTCACAGTCGTCGGAAAGGGGATCCTGGTGCGGTGCCTGCAAACCTCCGGAGCCGCGGCAGTGCCGGACAATGTCCGCGTCATTCAGGAGAATGCCTTCGACGGCTGCAAGCTCGGTTCCCTGATCGTCCATGAGAATGTCGAATCGATCAAAAGCCGGTTTGAAAATGACCTGCTGCTGATCATCCGGCTCGGGAAGCGTCAGGTCAGACTGCAGCTCAAGGGACAGCCCAAAGTCAATTACTCCAGTCTCGCCGGCATCTACTCGCGCCTCTATCAGCAGAATCAGAATTCCTACCCGACGCCGAATACCGCCGCACAATCGGTGATCCGGTTCTGGACATCCGGCAGGCATTTCGGCAGCTTCCAGCAGATCCACGATCCGGATCTGGCCTATCCCATTGCCGCCGTGATGCACCTGCACAATCCGGATGACCGGCTGTTTGCCTCCTATGTACGGTCGAATCTCCTCGGCATTCTCCGCAGCCTGATCCGGACGGCCGATGCGCAGATCCTCTACGAATATCTGCAATTCGATTTCGTGCGGGAATTCCTGACCGCCGAGCTGGTCGATGAGCTGATTTCCTTTGCGGCAGAATGCACGCAGCAGACCAACAACTCCGAGCCGCAGATCATGCTCATGGATTACAAGCGCCGCGAGATCGGCTACGAATCCATGGAGCAGGTATTCGGGAAGCTGGCGCTGTAACAGGAATGCCCAAAAAGAATCCCTCTTCCGCAAGGAAGAGGGATTTTCCTGTCAGGGCAGCAGGCCTGCCAGCAGCAGCGCCGCGGCAGAGATCAGAAGCTGCAGCAATGTGAAGCGCGTTACGACCTGGGTGTCGCTCCAGCCCTTGTTTTTCCGTGCATGGTCATGCAGCGGGGTGCGGATGTTCTTCATGAAGGTCTTGGATTTCGTCACCCGCAGCACCGTCAGCTTGAGCAGTCCCAGACCGCCGTCCAGGATCAGCAGCAGCGCACCCGGAATGAACAGGAACGGCATGCCGGAGATCATGAAGCCCATTGCAATGAGCATGCCGAGCGGACGGGAGCCTGCATCACCCATCAGCATCGAGGACGGGGAGCAGTTGAACCACAGATAGGCTGCCAGTACAAACAGCATCATCCAGATGACCTGTCCGATCGACTCGGTGTAGGCCTGGTAGATCCATGCATTGGCGCCGCGCAGGATCAGCAGCACCGTCACCAGCGTCACCATGGAAAGACTCGTGCAAAGGCCGTCCACACCGTCGGCGCAGTTGGTCACATTGATGCTTGCCCAGATCAGCACCACGCCGAGCAGGACATAGATCACGGCCGGCAGCGTGAAGGTAACTCCGATGATCGGCAGGTACACTGCCCCGCCGTGGAATACATACACCGTCACGGAAACGGCAACGGAAACCACCAGGTCAATGATGCCCTTCTTCAGCTCGCTCCACGGCTTTTCCGCCGCATCGTCCAGGTAGCCGCTCATCATTTCCACAAAGAGCGCCGCCATGTAAATGATATATTCCAGCTCCACCGATACCATCAGAAATGTACACAGTATCAGTGCTACGATCAGCAGCATTCCTGCGCCGCGTGCCTTGCCCTTTGACAAGGCACCGTTCACAGCGAATTCCCTGCCCTGATCCTTCGGCAGGATCCTTCTGCCGAATACCAGCGCTGCCAGCGTCACCAAAAAGGAAACGATCGCTGTCAGCAGCCAGATGTTCTCCGGCTTCAGATCCCGAAAAAGTCCCGATAACATATCCTCATCCATCCTCTCAATTCGTTTCCAGGCCGGCCTGTGCCGCATGTACCAGAATCAGCGATGCATCCTCGCTGTTCACGGTGCCGTCCCCATTATAATCAGCGCGTTTGAGCCATGCCGCATCCGGATAGCTTGTGAGCCTGCCAAGTCCTGCCTGTGAAGCATAGACCAGCACCAGCGAGGCATCCTCGGCATTCACCGTTCCGTCGAGATTCACATCTCCCTGCACATCCCCCAGGTACAGCAGGTAGATGCTGTCCTGGTATTCCTCACCTGACAGGCGCAGCTCAACTGCCGATGCTTTTCCGGTTTCGATCGTCATGGTCTCGTAGGAATGCCAGCTCTGCTCTCCGGATGTGATCGTTCCCATCGCCGTCGGCAGCAGATGCAGCACGCCGTTCTTTGCCTCGATCGAAGCCGCATAGACGCCCTCGGATTCCCGGGTGAAGCTCACATAGCTCAGGTCATCGAGATTCAAAAGCCCTGTAAGCTGTGCATGCTGAATGTGATAGCTGCGGATCATCGAGGAATAATTCATACCGTCGATCACCGCATAGGCCACAATATCCGTGTCCTCCGTCAGCGTGATCGGTTCTGTATACTGATGCATTTCCTCATTCCGGGTGCGGTAATAAATGGCCTGTGCTCCCGGACAGGACAGACGGATCTCTGTCCCCTCCGGATACTGCCCGCTGTCCTTGGAAAACATGACCATACCGTAGGGCTGCGTCAGGCCGCGTAGACAGATATTGCCGAGGCGCACATAAGTATTCATCGTGCTGCCGTCCGTGAGTGCATAGGTCACATCCACCGGCAGCTCCTTGTAAATGTCATGCCACTGATCGCCGTTTGTGCTGAAAAAGCTCTGTCCTTCAGCGAAGCTGCTCTCGATCATATCCGGTGTCAGAATGCTCTCCTGCACCGTCACCGTTCCGTCCGGATGCTCCGTGGTGTAGCGGCTGGCGGCTTCGCAGGCAATGTGCTGGCCGGATTTGCCGTTGAGCTGGATCACAATGGAGAAGGTCTCTCCCGCCTCAAGCATGACCGGCTGGATCAGATCCACGGTATGATAGCCGGTGTAAGGCTCCTGCCCGATCGTTACCGCGGAGGCTGTGCCCGCCGTCGGATCCGATGTACCGGCGGGAAGCCCCTTGTAGACGCGGATCGAATAATGCTCATTCGGCATTGCCGTGCAGAACATCACCGAGGTCAGATAGGCCGACTGCTCGGCTGTGAATACATTGGCTGCATAGGCGGTCTGATCCTGATTTTCCAGAGATACCGCCGTCCAGTAGCCGTAATCATCATAGCGGTACTGCTTGTTATGGCGCTGTGCCGTCTCCGCACGCAGATAGTACATCTCATAGATGGTCGCATCCTCGTAGGAGATCCAGAAATAGCCGTAATCATCCGAATCCGGCCCGTAGCTGTTGCGCACGAGCCAGGCGCCGTCCGCGCCGGGATCCTTCCTGAAATTCGCTGCGGGATACGCATTGTCCCAGCCGACGATGGCAACTGCATGATTGATGCCGGCGCTGCTGGTGCCGTCATTGTAATAGGCGTGTGTATCGGTGTTGTAGCAGTCGGGATTGCGCAGGAAGCTGACCGACACGGCATGTCCTGCACGAACGGCATTCTTGATGTCTGCCCGGTTGGCCGAGATCTGACTGCCGCCCACACGGTAGCTGAGCAGCTCCGCATCGGTGACATGGTACGCCGCCTGCGAACGGATCACCGATTCCGGAAGATCCTCCTCCAGAACCTCAAGGTTATTCATCGGGTATTCCTGCTCCGTTGCAGGGCCCACCCAGCTTGTCAGCATGGGGGCAAGCATGTAGAAATTGCCGCCTGCCGTGAAGGCTTCAAACCGGGAATCCCCGTCCTTCAGCGGGAAGCCGACTGCGGGATCATAGCTGTAAAAGGTCTGGAACCACTCGGACAGATCCACCAGAGGATTCTGCCGCACCAGAGCGCTTTCCAGCGATGCCATCGCGGAAAATGTCCAGCACATGCCATAGCCCTCCTGATCGCGCACCGGCGTCACAAGCCCCTCCTCACGCAGATCAAACTGCTCCGGATTGCCCGGCGCTTCGGTCGTGACCACCGTCTCCGCGGTCGTCAGCACGGCAAGCGTTGTGGTTGTGGTGGTGGTCGTTGTGGTGGTTGTGGTGGTCGTTGTTGTCGTTGTCGTGGTGGTGGTTGTGGTGGTCGTTGTTGTTGTCGTTGTGGGCGTTTCGGAGGTCGGTTCCGTTTCGGTCGTGGTTTCCTCCGTTTCGGTCGTGGTTTCCTCCGTTTCGGTGGTGGTCTCCTCCGTTTCGGTGGTGGTTTCTTCCGATTCAGTGGTGGTCTCGTCCGTTGCAGACAAGGTGGTATCCGTCAGGATCAGCGGCGGAGCTGTCATTTCGGTCTCCGTCGTCGTTTCCGTCAGGATCAGCGGCGGCGCCGTCATCTCCGATTCCTCCGGTGCCGTGGTAAACAGCGGCGGTGCCGTCAGTTCCGTTTCCTCCGGTGCCGTGGTGAACAGCGGAGGCGCCGTCAGCTCCTCCTCATCCTCCACAAGGGCAAGACGGCCGTGCAGCATCTCCTCCTCAAGCTCCTCATAGCTTGTGATCGGTGCCACATGCAGATGCACGCTATCCTGTGCCTGCACAGAACCGGGCGGCAGCGCATACAACGCCAGCACTGCACTCATCAGCCCTGCGGCAAGTCGATGTAGGTTCATTCTGTTTCTCCTCATTGTTATAATACAATAAACGGCTGCTCTGCCGGAGCGGCGATCTGTACAAACGGAAATTCCTGCCGGAGCACCGCCGCCGCATCAGCGATCTGCTGATCGGAGGCATTCTCCGGGAACAATCCGAATACCGCTGCACCGCTGCCGGTCATTACCGCGCATTCCGCGCCAAGCTCCGTAAGGCGCTGCTTTGCACGGGTCACATCCGCACAGTCTATGGCCGCTTCAAAGAGATTCCCGCAGCTTCTGCGCAGAAGCGCCATATCCTGCGTTTCCACGGCACGCAGCATCGCTTCCGTATCCGGATGGGCAGGCTCCGTGAGCGTGTCGATCGCCTTGTAGGCCGCAGGGGTCGAAATGCTCTGCGTTCCCTTGACGAGGATCATCCGCTGCGATGCAGGCAGGGGCTTGAGCGGTGTCAGGATCTCGCCCACACCCTCGGCCAGCGCCGTTCCGCCCAAGAGCAGAAACGGCACATCCGCACCAAGGGTCACACCGATCTCCCGGAGCCGCGCATTCGTAAAGCCGCATCCGAGCAGCTCATTGAGCCCCCAGAGCACACCGGCCGCATCCGCCGAGCCGCCGCCCATGCCGGCACCGGAGGGGATCTCCTTGTGCAGGGCAATGGTGATCTGCCGCTGCATGCCGGCAGCGTCCAGAATGGCTGCGGCTGCCTTCCAGGCAAGATTATGCTCGTCGCACGGCACACCGGGCGCATCACAGGTCAGTGTGATGCCCGCTCCGTCCTGCACGGCAAGCTCTATGGTATCATATACCGTAATGCCCTGGAATATGCTTGCCAGCGTGTGATAGCCGTCCTCACGCCGCCCGGTCACATCGAGTGAAAGATTGATCTTGGCGGCTGCCCGGAGTGTCATCTGCTTCATGCCTTGCCTCCGTGGCGCTCCAGGAAGCGCGTGATCCGCTCGACGGCCGTCATCAGATGCTTGAGGGAATAGGCATAGGAAACGCGCACAAAGCCCTCGCCGCATTCACCGAATGCATTGCCGGGGACAACGGCGACATGCTCTTCCTCAAGCAGCTTTTCGCAGAAATCCTCGCTCGTCATGCCCGTACACTGAATGGACGGGAATACATAGAATGCACCCTCCGGATTGAAGCAGGTCATGCCGATGCGGTTGAATGCCTCCACAAGGTAGCGTCTGCGCAGGTTGTATTCTTTAATCATGTGCTCGACCTCCGCATCGCATTCCTCCAGGGCAACGATGGCGGCATACTGGCTCACGGTCGGGGCACTCATGATGATGTACTGGTGGATCTTGACGATCTGTGTCGTCAGCGGTGCAGGCGCACAGACATAGCCCAGGCGCCAGCCGGTCATGGCATAGGATTTCGAGAAGCCGTTGACCAGGATCGTGCGCTCCCGCATGCCGTCGATCTCCGCGATCGAGCAGTGCTTTCTGCCGTAGGTCATCTCGCAGTAAATTTCATCGGAGAGGACAAGAATATCCGTTCCGCGCAGCACCTCGGCAATGGCTTCAAGATCCTCGCGTGTCATGATCGCGCCGGTAGGATTATTCGGGTACGGCAGAACAAGCAGCTTGGTCTTGTCCGTGATCTTCTCGCGCAGCTCGTCGGCGGTCAGCTTGAAATGGTTCTCTGCCTTGGTCTGGATCGGCACCGGAACACCGCATGCCATTTCCACAATGGGGGAATAGCAGACGAATGCCGGCTCCACGACCAGCACCTCATCGCCGGGATCGACCACGGCACGGATGGCAATGTCGATCGCCTCCGAACCGCCGACCGTCACAACGATCTCATGGGTGGGATCATAGCTGGTATGGATGGAGCGCTCCAGATACCGTGCAATGGATTCGCGGAGCTGCTGCATGCCGGAATTGGCGGTATACACGATCTTTTTGCGTTCAAGTACGTCAATGGCCTCCTTGCGGATCGACCACGGCGTGGAGAAATCCGGCTCACCGACACCAAGGCTGATGACATTGTCCATGGTGGCAGCCAGATCGAAAAAGCGCCGGATGCCGGAGGGCTTGATCTTCCCGACACGCTTGGCAATCAGGTTATCGTAATTCATTACCAGACCATGCTCCTTTCATCGCGCTCTTCCTCCTCGATGAGGATATTCTTCTCCTTGTAGCGCTTCAGAACGAAGCTGGTCGCAGTTGCCAGCACGCCGTCCATGGCAGACAGACGCTGGGAGACAAACATGGCGACCTCCTTGAGGCTCTTGCCCTTGACGGTCAGCGCCAGGTCATACTTGCCGGACATCAGGGAAACGCTTTCCACCTCGTCATAAAGCATGATGGTCTTGGCAATATCGTCGAATCCGGTGTCGCGCTTGGGAGTGACGCGCAGCTCAATGAGTGCTTCGACCTCGGTATTGTCGGTCAGTTCCTCATTGATAATGGCGGTATAGCCGCGGATGACGCCCTTCTGTTCGAGGGCGGCGATCTCGGATGCGACCTCGGCTTCGGACTTGCCGAGCATATCAGCCAGCTGTGCATTGGTCAGCCGGGCATTGGATTTGAGCAGATTGAGCAGATCAGACATAATGATTCCTCCTGTGTTTCTCAGTAATTCTATGCAAAACCGCAGATGCGGTATTACAGACGGATAAAATGCGGCTCGTGACGGATGAAGAAGCATACCTTGTCGAACCCGCAGGCTCCGGCCAATGCGGCGCCGTCCGCAATGCCTGCCCCGACATCCTCCGGACGATGTGCATCCGAGCCAAGGGTCAGGACGCTGCCGCCGAGGTCTTTATACAGCCGCAGCAGCGCTTCATCCGGGAAGGGCTTGCCGTACTTCTGGCGATAGCCGGAGGTATTCAGCTCAATGCCCTTGCCGCCGGCAATGACTGTCCGGAAAATCTCCGCAATACGTTCGCGGTATCTGGCTTCGTTGATCGCGATGCCCGCATCCCCGCAGATGTAGCGCAGCGGATAGGTGATATGCCCGAGGACATCAAAGAAGCCCCATTTTGCGATGGCATAGAGCGCATCATAATACGCATCGAGCAGCGCTTCCGGATCCTCTCTGGTATAATCCAGGAAATAGAAATCGAGCTTGCCCTGCAGCTCATGCAGCGAAGCGATGGTGAAGTCCAGTCGCACATCCCGGTACAGACTCTCCGCAAGGGAGAAATCCGCATCCGGCTCGCCAAGCTCAATGCCGCTGACAAAGCGCAGGCTTCCTCCGGCAAGCATCCGGGCACGGCGGTTCTGCTCCATCGCCTGCTCCCAGCGGGCGGCGTAGTCGTAGAAATCCTCCTCGTTGCGCGGCTGTGTGCCGTAAAAGCCCTGAGAATACCAGCGGCACAGCTCGATGTGGTCTGTCACGGCAAAGACCGGCAGCGCCATCTCCTGTGCGGCACGAAGCATCTCACCGAGGGCGGCATCGCTGTCGGGAGACAGATTGGTGTGGGTATGTAGATCCATTGGCAGCATGATCCTGCACTCCTTTCCGGATAGGTATACAGTTCTTATTATACCACATCTGAACAGATTTGGCTATAGAATTTCAGGATTTTTTTCAAAATGCACGGAATTTTTTCTGCTGCATACAATAGCATTGTACGATATTCGAGGAAAATGGAGGGATTTTGATGAACAGTCTGGTTCTGATCGGTGTCGTGCTCCTTGGCTGCATCGGCCTTGCCATTGCGGCGGCGCTGCTGTACACCCCGTCGCAGCCGGCCGTGCAGCGCAGGCTCACGCCCTTTGCCGTGCTGCCGGTTCCGGAGGATACCCCGGCAGTACGGGCATTTCTGCATGAGCTTGCCGCGCAGGTGGCATGGATGGATGCCTCCGTGCTGCGCTCGGTGATCCTTGTGTACCCGGAGAAAGCCCCGGCGGTGCAGGCATTGTGTGAGGAAATGGCACAGAATTACGAGGTATTCATGGCCATGTCCTTCGCGCAGGTCACCGCCGTTGTGGAAAAGGAGCTGGATGCACCGTAAAAAAGCCTGGCACCCCAGAAAGGCGTGCCAGGCATTGTCCTTTATCTTCGTTTCTTTCTGACGGAGAATCCGAAATCCCCGCATTTGCGGCCGATCGCGAAATATTCCCCGTGCGCATACGCAAGGAGCCCTGCCTGCTGGAGGTTGAGCTTGCCCTTGGAATCAATCAGGCGTTCCTCGACCTGTACCGCCGTGATCTCTGCCAGGAACATCGTATGCGTGCCAAGGGGCTTTGCCTCCGTGACACGACATTCCAGGCTCACAGGACAGTCGGCCAGCACCGGGGCGCTCACTGTCTCCCCGGGAAGCAGCTCCAGATGGCAGCGCTCGATCTTGTTGAGCTTCGCACCGGTTTTCATGCCGCAGAAATCCACCGTTTTTGCCATTGCGGAGGTGGGGAGATTGATGACGAATTCCCCGGTTCTCTCAATGATGCCGTAGGAATGCCGCTGCGGCCGGACAGAGACATAGGTCATGGCCGGATGGGTGCAGACGATCCCCGTCCACGCCACAGTCAGCACATTCGGCTCCTCCATTGTCCCGCAGGTCACCAGCGCAGGCGGGACGGGCGCCAGCAAGGCACCGCCGCGCCAGACTGCCTTTGCCATCAGTATTCGTCTCCCGGTGCGCGGCTTACGTCATTAAGCTGTTCGAGCGTCATGTAATGCTCGCATTCATGCCGGTTCGGTCTGCCCATGAGCTTGCGCATGGATTCGCGCACATCGCCGTTCTCATACAGCAGATGGTACAGCTCCGTGGTGATCGGCATTTCCACGCCCTTGGCCTTTGCCAGGTGATAGGCCACATCCGTGCAGTAATAGCCCTCGACCGTGCCGACCTGACGCACGGCTTCCTCCGGGGAAACGCCCTGTCCGATCAGAATGCCCGCTCTGCGGTTGCGGCTGTGCATGCTGGTGCAGGTCACGATCAGATCACCGATGCCGGTCAGTCCCGCAAAGGTATCCAGCTCTGCCCCCATTGCCATGCCCAGCAGCGTGATCTCATGAATGCCGCGCGTCATGACGGCAGCCTTGGTATTGTCACCGAAGCCCAGTCCGTCACTGATGCCGCAGCCAAGGGCAATGATGTTCTTCATCGCACCGCCCAGCTCGCATCCGGTCACATCCGCATTGACGTACAGGCGCAGCGTTCCGGTCGTGAAAAGATCCTGGATGTATTCGGCATACTGCACATCCTTGCAGGCAACTGCGACCGTCGTCGGAATGCCGATGCTCAGCTCCTCCGCATGGGACGGGCCTGTCAGCACGACGACCGGATTGTGCGGGCATTCCTCCGTCAGCACCTCGCTCATGCGCTTGAAGGAATCCTTTTCCAGTCCCTTCGAGGTGCAGACAATGACCGTCTTTTCCGACAGGAACGGTGCCACCTCTGCTGCCACGCTGCGCACAAAAGAAGACGGAATGCCGCAGATGACAACATCCTTGTCCGTGATGCAGTTCTTATCCGAGGACAGGAGAATGTCTGCCGGGATCTTCACACCCGGGAGCTTGGAGGATTCCCCTGTCTTGCGGATCTCGTCAAGCTCCTCCGGGAACTTTGACCAGACCGTGACCTGATGTCCTGCATTGCGGCTCATGACCGCAAGTGCGAGTCCGAATGCACCGGATCCCAAAATCGTAATCTCTGCCATAGTAATGACCTGCCTTTCTGCGGGGTATCATCCCCATTGTTATCATGTTAGTGCCGGATCCCTCCGGAATGTTACATCACGCCGGCGGCTTCCGGTCAATGCGTGCCACAAGCATCTGTGCGCACAATCCCGTAAATGCACCCGCGATGCAGCCGGTAAACAGCAGCACCGGGATATAGCTGACGATCACGGCGGTCTTCATCAGCACCATTGCCGCAAGGATCTGCCCGGTATTGTGGAAGATCGCACCGAGAACGCTGCACAGCCAGATCCATTTCGGTGGAATGAACCGGCGCACAGCCAGCATGCCGATCAGGCACAGCGCCGCCCCCGCAGCACTGTAGAGAATGGCCGACGGCCGGCCGGCAAACATGGATCCGAGCAGGATCCTGCACAGGACGATCAGCGCCGTTTCTTCGGGCTTGTAGCGGAAGACCGCATAGACCGTGATGATGTTGGCCAGTCCGAGCTTGACGCCGGGGATCGGTACCAGATCCGGAATGCGCAGTTCAATGACAAAAATAATAAGTGCAGCAGCCGTCAGCAGCGCAAGCTCTGTCAGGCGTCTGGTCGTGAGCTTCATGAGACCTCCTGACTGTCCGCAAAGCGGATCACGAGCTTGTTGGGCAGGCAGACAATGGGCAGGTTTTCCGCCCGGAGCACACCCATTTTCACACAGGTCTGATCCGGACATCCGGCCTCCTCCATGAAGATCTCCCCGCCGCGGACAGTGACCAGATTCCAGCTGTCTGCGCCCTCGATGCGGATGCTTCTGTCCTCCTCCGACGCCAGATCCACGGTATAGAGCACCTTCCCGTCCTGTACGATCTCCACCAGCACGGCATCCTGCGCCCGGAAATGCCCGGCCAGCATCCAAGCCCCGGAGCCGAGGAATACCAGTCCCGCAAATGCAGCGATTGCAGCCAAAGGCTTATTCATGGCTGATGACCTCCATCGGCATGGCAGAACGATTCGTGAAGGCATCTGCGATTCCCTCGGTCACAAGCAGTCTGCCGTCTTCCGTGACAAGGAGCATTTCAAATCCGCCGTCCCGCTGCCAGTGCGCCACAGCGTCCTGCGTCCCCTCCACGAAAAGCGCCGTGGAAAGCGCATCGCACTGCAATCCGCTGTCCCCGATGATTGTCACGGAGACAAGCCCGTTATCGGCCGGCTCCCCGTCGGCCTTGTCGAGAATATGCCAGTATTTCTGTCCGTTTTCCTCGAAATAGCGTTCGTAATTGCCCGAGGTGATGACGGCCTGGTTTTCGATCTCCACCACGCCCATATTCTCCGAGGGCGAAAAGGGATCGACAATGCCGACCTTCCATTTCGAGCCGTCCGGCTTGCTGCCAAGCGCCTGCACATTGCCGCCGAGGGAGACAATGGCCGATTCAGCGCCGCTCTCCCGGAAAATGCGAATGACCTCATCACTGGTGTACCCCTTGGCAAGGGCGCCGAGGTCGATCTCCATGTCTGCCGGAAGGGTGACGGTATTCCCGTCAAGTCCGATCTTCGTGTAATCCACCTGTCCGAGCAGCGCATCAAGGGTGCTGCGTTCCGGAACATGCATTTCCCCGGTGGTAAAGCCCCATGCACACAGCACCGGATACAGCGAAATATCCAGCGCACCCCCG
Source organism: uncultured Ruminococcus sp. (assembly GCA_902783005.1). GTDB lineage: Bacteria > Bacillota > Clostridia > Oscillospirales > Ruminococcaceae > UBA3855. The sequence continues at coordinate 22,471 of CACZPI010000115.1, forward strand.
CTGGCATCCCCGATCTCCTGTGCCTTGCGGATGAGCAAGGCGGTATCCTCGCTGACCTGTGTCGGTGCGCCCGCCGCATGATTCACGCGGGCAATATCGCTGCCGTCGATCGTAACGGAAAAAGTATTCTCCAGCGCTGCAATGCGGGCGGCTGCGGCATCAAGCGATGCGCCGTCATCGGTATTCCAGACCTTGAGCTGCATATAGGTATCCATTGCGAACAGATCGGTGCTGTATTCCTGCGGCTCCGACTTTGCGCAGCCTGTCAGGCATACGGCTGCAAGCACGGCGGCAGGCAGTATTCTGCGGTATGACATGTGATCCCTCCCGGATGATGTGTCAGCTTTCATTATAGCACAATTCCTCTGAAAAAGCAAATGGGGGCAGATACCCCCATTGTGCTTATTTTCTGGCGCTGTCCAGTGCATTGCGGACAGCTTCCTTCATGCCCTCCGCGGAGCGCGTGGCACCGCAGACGGCATCAACATCCCAGTTCTGGGCTGCCATCATGCGATTGACGATCTCGCCCTCGGCCATCCAGTAGTAATCCGGATCGTCACCCCAGCCGGTGACGGAAATGCCCGTGATGACATCATTTTCAATGGTCACGCGCACATCGACATAGCCCTCGTAATCCTTCTCCGCATCCATCGGCGTGACACCGTGTCCGGTGAAGGTGCCGTTATTGTAAATATAGACCGGCTCCGGCTCGGTCGGCGCTTCCGTCTGCGGCTCCTCCGGCTGTACCGGATCGGCCTGGGCAGGCGCTTCGGGCTGATCGGCGGCGGGTGCTTCGGTCACAGCAGGCGCCTCGCCGGATTCTGCTGTCGTTTCGGAAGGCGCTTCGGTTCCGGTCGTCTCCTCCGTTTCCGCAGTCGTCTCCGTTTCGGAGGAAATTTCCGTTTCCTCTGCCTGTGCCGTCGTAGTTTCCGCAGATGCCGCAGCGCTCGCGGCAGTTTCTGTCATTGTCTCCGTGACCGTCTCGGATGCGGCAGGAGGTGCCGTTGTCTCCGCAGGCGTTTCTGCCGCCAGGGAAGGCTTGGTATTTCTGGAGACAATGCCCAGTGTTCCGACGCAGAGAATCAGCGCGGCAACGCTGACGGCATTCAGAAGTGCCCGTGTCTCCGGCTTGCGCTTCTGGACATACAGCTTGCGCAGACGCAGCACGGCATAGCCCAGGAATACCAGGGAGTACACGATCACCGACAGCATGGCACCGTCACGGCCGGCTCTGGCTCGGGGAATGAAGATCACCATGACATGAAGATAGATCAGCGCATAGAACACATAGGCCGCACGCTGGATATTCTTCCAGGTCTTCGGCTTCATCTTTTTGCGGATCGCCTTGAAGGAAATGACCGTCAGCGGGAGCATGATGACCATGAGGAGCACACAGACGATGCAGGTCACGACAAAATCCGCAGACGGGCTGCGGCCGGCTTCACTGAATTTCACAAGGCGCTGAATATAGGTCACGCTCCAGGTAACGGCATGGGAAACCGTCACGATCGCCGCAAAGATCGAAAGCTCCCCGCGTGCCGGCATCAGCTTTTTGATCGGCGCAGAGCCGACCGGCATGGCACCGGCATAGGCCACCACGCACCAGAGCGCTGCCGCCAGCGCACCTCGGGTAAAAATGCCGATGACATATTTCTGAATGACCGGGTTGACCAAGGAGAGGTCTGCCTGTCCGAGCAGGATCATGCCCACGGTCACGACGGCGGCGCCGATGTAGAACGGCACCGGATTTTTCCGCAGCGGCTCCGCGCAAAACCATGCAAACAGAGCGGCTGCAATAACAGCTATCAGGAACAGCATAGATGTCTCCTATCTGCAATTCCCCCCTGCTTGTTGCGCAGAGGGGAACCGCTTTCATTTTTTTGAAAGGAATGAACAAACTGAAAGATGACAGGGATCAGTCTCTCTTCTTGCAAACCGCTGCTGCGCCAAGCATTGCTGCGGCTGCCGCTGCAGCTGCGATCGGCATTGCGGAAGCATCACCGGTCTTCGGGCTGCCGCCGGAGGCAGCAGTCGTGGTCGTGCCGGCTGTGGTCTTGGCAGCAGTGGTCGTTGTGCCGGCTGTCGTAGAAGTGGTTGCGGCAGTAGTAGCCGTGGTCTCGGCCGTGGTCTCCTGTGCGGTGGAGAAGGTGTAATCGGTCGAATAGCCGGTGGACTGTACCGTAATGGTATAGTTGCCGGAGCCGTCAAAGACTGCGGTTTCACCGGACTTGGCATCGAACAGCACCTCGCCGGTCGCCGCATCAATGACCGTAGTGCCGCGCCTGCCGGTCTTGTAGGTCGCATCGCCTACGGTAACGGCGGTGATATTCTTCAGGAAGTTTGCGGCATCTGCCTCGGTAAAGCCGTCGGCAGCCACCAGCTTGCCGTCCTGGTACTTCACCGGAATGTCAGCCGTTGCCAGCGTGAAGGTGCCGCGTACATCGGCATACTTGCCGTTCGTATCGGACACGGTCAGCGTGTAGCTGCCGGGCTGTGCGCCGGTGTAGGTAACGGTATTGCCCGAAACGCTGAATCCGTCTGCCACGCTGGCGGACTGTGCGAAATCTGCCGGGAACTTGCTGTTGTCAAAGGTCACGCTGCCGTCACCGGATTTGCCGCTCTCTACGGTCACATCCTTGGTGAAGATCACCGGCAGGTATGCATTCGTTGTCACCGTGCGGTAGCCGTCAAGGGTGAAGAAGGTCACCTCGGTCACGGTCGCGCCGTTGGTGGGGTAGTAATCCGGATTGTCGATGTTGTTGCCGTGCGTCGTGGTCACATAGCCGACAGACCATGCGATCTCACCCTTCGGTCTCCACAGGTTCTCCAGCGCACGCATGCCGTAGAAATTGCCGTCCGCGGTCTTGACAATGGCGCCGTATACATCGGCATCCTGCGGATAATTGGCAACCTCAAGCTGATAGTCACCGTAGTTGGTCTGGGTCTGTACCTTGACATCGCCGCCGATGTCCTTGGCGCCGTCGGTATCCACCAGCTTGCCGACGCTGATCTTGCCGTTGGCAACGGTGACTTCCTTGTAGGCAGCCGGCTGTGCATCCAGCGCGGTGAAGCCATAGGCAGAGGTCAGGTATTCAACATCATCCGAGGATACGGCTACCGGATAAACCACGCCGAGGATCGTTCCGCCGCCCTCCGGATTGGCCTCGCAGTAGGTGCCGGCAGAAAGGCCGCCGGACTTCCAGACGCCGTCCTCACCGACAGAACCGGTCTGGTTGCCGCTCCACTTGTTGGCGGTTGCGGAGGAAACCGCATCGACCTCGACATCGGCATTGGCTGCGCCTTCAAATTCTGCCTTGAAAAAGTCGGCATAGGGGATCTGCATGGTACCGTAGACGGTATCCGCAGCAGAAGCAGTGATCGGCATTGCCGCCAGCGCAGAAGCACACAGCGTTGCTGCCGTCAGAACAGATGTAAGTTTCTTCATGGTGCATACTCTCCTTGCATTTAATATATGAAATTAGGATAAGCATACTGCATAAAAATATAACAAACAACGAATATATGTGAATTTTACATTTTTAGTTAGTATACGCTTACCAATGTTCATTTGTAAGTATACCACATTGTCAAACGTTTGTCAAGCTATTTTTCCGCCGGCAACCGAAAAAGCATTCCCGCCGCCGGAGAAAATTTTTGTGCAGTTTTGTCAAGAATCGTTCCGGATCCGCTTGCATTCCGGCGCAGAATGTGGTATACTGAAAAAAACGCATGAACGAGGTGTCCGACTATGACAGAGCTGACGCGCAAGGCCATCCGCGAATCCTTTCTGAAGCTGCTCGACGAACGGCCGGTGCATAAGATCACCATTCGCGATATTGTGCAGGACTGCGGGATCAACCGCAATACCTTCTATTACCATTACCGGGATCTGCCTGCGCTGATCGAGGAGATCTTCATTGACGAGGCAGACGAGATCATCCGGCAGTTCCCCGGCATTTCCTCCATTGAGGAATGTCTTGAGGCCGTTGTCAATACTGCGCTTTCCCGCAAGCGGGCAGTGCTCCATCTGTACCAGTCCTCCGGGCGCGAGGTCTATGAGCAAAGTCTCTGGCGCGTGTGCGAGCATGTGGTGACGGCATTCATCCGCTCCGCCCTGCCGGATCTGAATGAGAGCGACCGCGCCATTCTCATCCGCTTCTACAAATGCGAATGCTTCGGGCAGGCCGCCGCATGGCTCAACGACGGGATGCGCTATGACATTCTTGCGGATTTCCGGCGGCTCTGCGAGCTCAAGAAGGGCATGGCAGCCGAGCTGATCTACCGTGAAAAAACCGGACAAACCGGTCGGCATGTCTGATTTTCGGGCATCTGTCCAGTGCTGCCCATTGCATGTCCGGCCGCAGATCTGCTACAATAAAAGAAGCACCGCAGGATGCACGGATCGCTGCATGGCTGTCCATTCCCGCAGCCCTGCATCCTCCTGCTCCGTGCATTCTCTGCGGTGACCAATTACACCTGAAAAGCAAGAGGTCAGAGTGATGATCGCAGACCCCGGCGGCTTTGAAAAAGCCCCGGGGTTTCGCCATAGCCGTCAAAAACCTTTTTTCTGAAATAATCGCGCCCGATTGCTTGACATTTTCAGTGATAATTGGTATAATAAACAATGTATGATTACTCGTCCTGCACGGGTGTCATACGCATTCCGGCACCAAGGAGGGAGCATATGGAGAATCTGCACAGGGAGCTGCGTTTTGCAGCGATTGCAACGCTCGTTCTCGATGTGCTGCTGACGCTTGTGTCCGGCCTGCTGACAGGATGGCGGCTTTCCGTGCCGCTCGGGCTTGCGCTCGGCAGTACGGGGATGTTTGTCAATCTGCTGCTTCTGCGCCGTACCATCCAGAATGCCGTCTACCACGGCAAGACCAAGGACTGGGTCGGCTATCTCCTGCGGGTGCTCATCGCATCGGCAGTCATTGCAGCGGGACTTCTGTCAGAACGGGTCAGCGCACCTGCGGCAGTCATTCCTTTCCTGTACCCGAAGGTCATCTTCGCGCTGCCGGCAATGCGCGGCAAATAAAGGGGCAGCAGTATGCCGCTCCTGCAAAGAGGAGGGATAGTTTACTTGCATATCAGTGATTTTCTGAAAGGCTCACCGGACGGCATCGACGTCAAGGGTCCCGGAGTCCTGTGTTCCTTCGAGATCTGCGGAATCACCATCAACCTGACAGAGACAGTCGTCATCAGCTGGGGTATCATCCTGGCCGTGACTCTGCTCCTGCTCTGGCTGACGCATGATCTGAAGACCAATCACATTTCCAAGCGGCAGGTCGCCGCGGAATGGATCGTGACGACCGTCTACGGACTTGTCGAGGATGCCATGGGCAAGCGCTGGCGCTGGTTCGCGCCGTACATCGGTGCGCTGTTCACCTTCTCCATCACCGGAAGCCTGGTCAGCATGATCGGTCTGCGCAGTGTGACGGCGGATTTCAATGCGCCGCTGGCATGGGCGCTCATCACCTTCGTCCTGATCCATGGCACAAACATCAGGACAAACGGCATCGGCGGCTACCTCAAGGGGTATGTGGATCCGGTTCCGGTCATGCTCCCGATCAATATCCTGAGCGAGGCTTCCACCCCTGTCTCCATGAGCCTGCGTCACTTCGGCAACGTCGTCAGCGGCATGGTCATCACCAGCCTGCTGTACTTCGCATTGTCTGTCGTGACCAAATCCATCGGCGTGGCATTCCTGACGATCGGTATTCCGGCTGTACTGTCGCTGTATTTTGACCTGTTCAGCGGCTTCATGCAGGCGTTCGTCTTCATCATGCTGACGATGGCGTACATTTCCAATGCGGACGGGAGAAACGAAGCATAACCACAAAAAGCTCCGGATGACCATTCATCCGGCACAACATTTACGGAGGTATTACTATGGATAACAATGAGATGGCAAGAGCGATCGTCCTCGGTGCATCGGCACTCGGTGCAGGCACTGCAATGATCGCAGGTATCGGCCCTGGTATCGGTGAGGGCTTCGCGGTCGGCAAGGCGTGCGAATCCATCGGCAGACAGCCGGAAAGCTCTGGTGCTGTCACCAGAACCATGTTCATCGGCTGCGCCGTTGCAGAGTCTACCGGTATCTACGGTCTGCTCGTCGCACTGCTGCTGATGTTCGCAAATCCCTTCATCAACAAGCTTTAATCGGCGCGTCAGACTGACCCGAAACGGAGGGTAACGGCTTTGAATCTTGATTTTTTAACGATTGACGTCGGTACGATCCTGTTTACGCTCATCAATACGCTGCTGATCTTCCTGGCATTCAAGTTCATTCTCTTCAAGCGCGTCGATGCGATCCTCGCAAAGCGTGCGCAGGAGGTCTCCAATACCTATTCTGCGGCAGATTCTGCACTTGCAGATGCCAATGCCGACAAGGAAAAGTATGCCGAGGCAATGGCCGGTGCCAAGGATGAAGCTGCGCAGATCGTCAGCCGTGCCGAAAAGAAGGCACAGCGTGAGGGCGATGCCATTCTCGAATCCGCCCGCCGCGAGGCAATGGCGACCCGTGAGAAGGCCAGCATTGAAACCGAGCGCGAAAAGGCACAGGCACGCACCGAGCTCCAGGAGGAGATCGGTGATCTGGCCGTAGAGCTGGCGCAGAAGATCATGGAGCGGGAGATCTCGAAGGAAGACCATGCGCGTCTGATCGACGAATTCCTGACCGATGTCAGAGAGGATAACAAGGCATGACACAGACAGTAGGTAAGGTGTATGCCGAGGCGCTCTTCCTGCTTGCAAAGGAGGAGCACAAAGAGGAACAGGTCTGGAAGGAGCTCAACGAGGTTGCTGATGTGATGGCGGACAATCCGCAGTTCATCACACTCCTCGGTGTCCCGACACTCAGTGCGCCGGAGCGCGTCGCCATCCTGCGGCGTGTTATTGGTGACGGCGAGGGGATCACGGAGAATTTCCTGTGCCTGCTGGTGGAAAAGCGGCGGTTCGGCAAGATCGCTGACATCCGCACGGCATTCAACCAGATGTATTTTGACGAGCACGGCATTGAGGAGGTCGCTGTCACTTCGGCAGTCGCCCTTGACGATGCACAGCGCAGGGCGCTTACCGAGACCATGCGCAAAAAGCTCGGCAAGGAGATCCGGCTCATTGAGAGCGTGGATCCGAAGCTGCTCGGCGGTATGGTGGTGCAGTACGGGGATACCTGCATGGACAATTCCCTGCGCACACGGCTGCAGCAGTTCCGGCAGCAGTCCTGAGACTGCGCTTTGAATTAGAATTGAGGTGTGACTATGAATTTACGCCCGGATGAAATATCCAGCATTATCAAAGACCAGATCAAGAACTATCATGCGGAGCTTGAGCTTGCCGACATCGGCACGGTCATCACCGTCGGTGACGGTATCGCCAATGTTCACGGTCTTGACAAGTGCATGTCCGGCGAGCTGATCCAGTTTGAGAACGGTACCTACGGTATGGCGCTCAATCTGGAGGAGGACTGCGTGGGTGCGGTTCTGCTCGGCTCCGATGCGGACATCAAGGAAGGCTCGACCGTCAAGCGTACCGGCGAGATCATGTCGGTGCCGGTCGGTGAGGCACTCCTTGGCAGAGTTGTCAATGCCCTCGGTCAGCCGATCGACGGCGAAGGCCCGATCGAAGCCGCCGGCCACGCACCCATTGAAAAGGTTGCGTCCGGTGTCATCACAAGAAAATCCGTTCACAAGCCCCTGCAAACCGGTATCAAGGCGATTGATTCCATGATCCCGATCGGCCGCGGACAGCGTGAACTGATCATCGGCGACCGCCAGACCGGCAAAACGGCGATCGCACTCGATACCATCATCAACCAGAAGGGACAGGACATCATCTGCATCTATGTTGCCATCGGCCAGAAGCGTTCGACCGTTGCGACCGTTGCCGAGACTTTGCGCAAGGCCGGCGCCATGGATTACACGATCATCGTGTCCGCCACCGCATCAGAGCTCGCACCCCTCCAGTACATCGCACCGTATTCCGGCTGCGCAATGGGTGAATACTTCCTCGACCAGGGCAAGGATGTTCTGTGCGTGTATGACGACCTGTCCAAGCATGCCGTTGCCTACCGTACCCTTTCCCTGCTGCTCAAGCGTCCGCCGGGACGTGAGGCATTCCCGGGTGATGTCTTCTATCTGCATTCCCGTCTGCTCGAAAGAGCATGCTCCTACAATGAGAATTACGGCGGCGGCTCGCTGACGGCACTCCCGATCATCGAGACCCAGGCAGGCGACGTTTCCGCTTACATTCCGACCAATGTCATTTCCATTACGGACGGTCAGATCTTCCTGGAGACAGATCTCTTCAATGCCGGTGTGCGTCCGGCCGTCAACCCGGGCATTTCGGTTTCCCGTGTCGGCTCGGCTGCACAGATCAAGGCCATGAAGAAGGTGTCCGGCTCCCTGAAGCTGTCCTATTCCCAGTACCGCGAGCTCCAGGCATTCTCCCAGTTCGGCTCCGACCTGGATGCCGATACCAAGAAGCGCCTTGCCATGGGTGAACGCATCGTGGAGGTGCTCAAGCAGGATCGCAATTCCCCGGTTCCGGTCGAGCTGCAGGTGTGCATCATTTATGCAGTCACCAAGGGCTACCTGATGAATGTCCCGACTGCAAAGGTCGCAGATTATCAGGAGAAGCTCTTCACCTACATGCGTGACGAGCAGCCGGAGATCTTGCAGAATATCCTCGATACCAAGGATCTGACCGCCGAGAATGAGGAAGCGCTCAAGAATGCGCTGACCGCATTCGGCAGCCAGTATGAGGCTGAGGTGTAAGCCATGCCGAATCTGAAGGACATCAAGCGGCGGATCCATTCCGTCGAAAGCACCATGCAGATCACGAAAGCGATGGAGCTGGTGGCATCGTCCAAATTCCGGAGAGCCAAGGAACGCGCAGAAGCCAGTCAGCCGTTCTTTGAACAGACCTACAAGCTGATGGCAGAGATCGCTGCCGAGGATCCTTACTTCGATTCGCAGTATGTGCATAAGCGCGTGGAGCACGGCGCCGTGCTGCTGATCGTGATTGCGGGCGACCGCGGTCTGGCGGGCGGATTCAATTCCAATGTCTTCAAGATCGCACAGGCACGCATTGATGAGGTGCAGAGCTACGGCGGCAATCCCATTGTCGTGCCGATCGGCCAGAAGGCGGTCGATTATTTCGCCAGACGGGATGTGAAGGTGCTGCGCAGCTATGACCATGTGGCCGAGCACGCGAGCATTTACCTTGGCATGGATATTGCAGATCTGGTGCTGAATACCTATAAGCGTCATGAATCCCTGCAAAGCGTGGAGATCGTATTCACGAACTATGTCTCCCCCATTTCTCAGGTGGCGCAGTGCATGAACGTCATTCCGCTGACCAGAATGCCCGGTACGAATCCGCGGCACTGTGCGGTGGAATATGAACCGTCGCCGGAAGCTGTATTTGACAAGCTGGTGCCGCAGTATGTGGCAGGTCTGGTCTACGGTGCCATCGTCGAGTCATTTGCCTCCGAACAGGCGGCCAGACGCACGGCGATGGAGAATGCCACGGACAATGCGACCGAGATGATCGACAAGCTGTCATTGCAGTACAACCGTGCGCGTCAGGGTGCGATCACGCAGGAGCTGACGGAGATCGTCGGCGGTGCAAATGCACTCGAATAATCCGTTCTGAAAGGTTCCCGGTTCTGCCGTGCATTCGGCCGGAGCCGGGAGAAAGGATACAACTATGCAGAATATTGGTAAAATCGTGCAGATCATCGGTGCGGTTGTCGATGTCAGATTTGACAAGGACAATCTCCCGAAGCTGCTCAATGCGCTGGAGATCGACAATCACGGCAAACGCCTTGTGATCGAGGTCGCACAGCATATCGGTGACGATGTCGTGCGCTGCATCTCCATGGGCAGCACCGACGGTCTGATCCGCGGCATGGATGCCGTTGATACCGGTTCACCGATCAAGGTTCCGGTCGGCAGAGAGACGCTCGGCCGCATGTTCAACCTGCTGGGAGAGGCCATTGACGATAAGCCTGCTCCGGAAACTGCGCAGCGGTGGGCAATACACCGTGAAGCACCGAGCTACGAGGAGCAGACCGGTTCCAATGAGGTGCTCGAGACCGGCATCAAGGTCATTGACCTGATCGCACCGTACCTCAAGGGCGGTAAGATCGGCCTGTTCGGCGGTGCCGGCGTCGGCAAGACGGTTCTGATCCAGGAGCTCATCAACAACGTTGCCAACCAGCACGGCGGCATTTCAGTATTCACCGGTGTCGGTGAGCGTACCCGTGAGGGCAACGACCTGTACAACGAAATGAAGGAAAGCGGCGTTCTGGAAAAGACCGTGCTGGTCTACGGCCAGATGAACGAGCCGCCCGGAGCCAGAATGCGTGTCGGCCTGTCCGGCCTGACCATGGCAGAGTATTTCCGTGACGAGGAGGGGCAGGATGTGCTGCTCTTCATCGACAATATCTTCCGATTCACCCAGGCAGGCTCCGAGGTTTCCGCGCTGCTTGGCCGTATGCCGTCTGCCGTTGGCTACCAGCCGACGCTCGCGACCGAAATGGGCGCCCTGCAGGAGCGTATCACCTCCACCAAAAAGGGTTCCATTACCTCGGTACAGGCAGTTTACGTTCCGGCCGATGATCTGACCGACCCGGCACCGGCAACCACATTCGCACATCTCGATGCGACCACAGTTCTTTCCAGAAACATCGCATCTCTGGGCATTTATCCGGCCGTTGACCCGCTCGAATCCACCTCCCGCATTCTCGCCCCCGAGGTTGTCGGCAAGGAGCATTACGAGACAGCCCGTGCGGTACAGACCATTCTCCAGCGCTACAACGAGCTGCAGGACATCATCGCGATCATGGGTATGGATGAGCTTTCCGAGGAGGATAAGCGCATTGTACAGCGTGCGCGTAAGGTTCAGCGCTTCTTGTCCCAGCCGTTCTCCGTTGCGGAGCAGTTCACCGGTATGAAGGGCAAATATGTCCCGCTGAAGGAAACGATCCGCGGCTTCAAGGAGATCATCGAGGGTAAGCATGACGATCTGCCGGAATCCGCATTCCTGTTTGTCGGCACGATCGACGAGGCGATCGAAAAGGCCAAGACCGTTGAGGAGTAACAGCCATGAATCTGTTTCACTTCATGATCGTGACGCCTGACAAGACACTGTTTGACGGCGATGTGCAGGAGGTCATTGCCCGCACCACAGAAGGCGATGTCGGCATTCTCGCCGGACATATCCGGTATGCGGCAATTCTTCCCAGCGGTGCGCTGACCGTCAAGCTCGAAAACGGCGATTCCCGCCAGGCTGCCATTGCCGGCGGCGTCATCAAGGTTTCTGATACCCGGACGGTGGTCATGTCCACCGCTGCGGAATGGGCGGAGGACATTGATCCGGACTGGGCAGAACGCTCCCGCCAGGATGCGCTTGCCAAGATCGAAGCTGCCAAGGACGAACCCGACCGCCTGGAACGCGCCAACCTCAAGCTCCAGCGAGCACTCAACCGTCTGGCGGTTTCCGGACACAATACCGGAACGCTCGGCAGTCACAAAAAGAAATGAGAATCACCCCTGAGACCAGCTCTCAGGGGTTTTTCATGTACCTGTCACCTGCCCGGCATCTGACTGACGCATTCGTGCGATATTGTATTAGAAAGTAAAAAAATGCCCGCCCCAGGAAGGGGCGAGCAAAATGTTTTGCAAATGTTCAGGAATAGATTATTCCTTAACGCCGCCGAGTGCTACACCGGCAATGATGAACTTCGACAGAATGAAGTATACAACGACGATCGGGAGGATCGACAGGGTAACACACAGGAAGTTTACACCGTTATCAATGTTCTTATCAAAGCCAAGAACCTTGGATACCATGATCGGCACGGTGGCGAGCTTCTCATTCTTGAGGATCATGTTCTGGGTGTAGTAGTTGTTCCAGTTCGCAACGAATGCGAAGATTGCCTGTACTGCGATAGCAGGCTTCATCATCGGAAGGGCAATCGTCAGGAAGGTACGGAATTCGCCGCAGCCGTCGATTCGGGACGCCTCTACGATGTCAAGCGGGAAGCTCGATTTCATATAGGATACCATGAAGAAGATAACGGCCGGTGCTGCGATCGCCGGAACGATCAGCGGGATAAAGTTGTTGATGAGCTTCAGGTTGTACATGAAGGCTACGAAGCCTGCGGAAGAAACCTGAACCGGGATCATCATAACGCCGATGATGAACGTATAGGCTGCGCTGTTGAGCTTGAAATCATAAACAACGAGGCCATACGCTGTCAGGGCGGAGAAGAATACGGTCAGACCGGTGGTGCAGCCTGCAATGATCAGGCTGTTCAGGTAACCGCGTCCTACGTTGAATGCACTGGAATACTGTGCGGCAACACGCTTGGCAGACTTGCCTGCATCGGCAGGAAGGTCATTCATCAGCGTCTTGAAGTTGGCAGCCAAAGACTTACCGAACCAGAAACGGGACGGATTCTGTGCCAGATCCAGGTGCGCATGTGTGGAGTTAACGATCAGAATGTAAATCGGAACCAGGCAAAGCAAGGTCAGGATCACGCATACAATGAAGATACCGGTAGACTTGGCAATGATCTTTGCATGGTAATTGTCCTTGGGCTGGCCATACTGCTGCTTCATGCTCATAGCGTCAGACCTCCTTGCTTCATCTTAGCCTTCATCTGCTTCTCAGCCTTCTTGCGCTGCTTCTTCTTCGCAATCGCATCCTTGTCACGGTTCATGTAGAACGTGATGGAGCCGAGGATCGCAGTGATGATGAAGATGATAATGGAGGCGGCACCGGCATAGCCGTAGTTCGCCTGTGCCACAGTACCCTTGTTGAAGCTGTAGTAGATGTAAACCGCTACAGTTTCCAGGTCTCTGGAGAAGTTAGCGCCGTTGTGATACAGATACGGCAGGTCAAACATCTGCAGACCACCGATCATAGAGGTAACGAGTGTGTATACCATGATCGGCTGCAGCAGAGGCAGAGTGATCTTGAAGAACTGCTGCGAGGAATTTGCGCCGTCGATATCGGCAGCCTCGAAGAGAGACGGGTTGATACCCATGATACCGGACATGAGCATGATCATCGTATTACCGAACCAGAGCCATGTCTGGATGTACATGACCATGATCTTGGAAACGACCGGATCACTGATGAATTTGATTGGTTCTTCCATACCCAGATTCATCAGGGTACCATTGATAAAGTAGTACTTGGAGTCACCGAACAGGTTTACATACAGAGCGGCAACGGATGCAGCGGTGATGATGTTCGGCATGTACATAACAATCTTGAAGAAACCCTTGCCAGGGAGCTTTACCTTGGCATCGGTGAACCATACAGCCAGCAGAAGAGAAAGCAGAATCTGCGGGATGAAGTTACCGAACCAAAGGATGAAAGTATTGCCAAGTGCTTTGAGGAACTCCTGCTGAGTTGCCTGGGCACCGGCAGACGAGCCCTTACCGAAGAGGATCGTGGAGTAGTTTTCAAGACCCACGAAATCAGCATAGGAGCTCTGGTTGCCCTTAAAGGACAGAATGAACGTGTAGATCAGAGGCCAAATCTGGAAAAAGCAATACACAAGGAAAAAAGGTGCAATGAACATATATCCATACTTGGCATAGGAAATCGCTTTAATACGACGCTGTGCAGCTGATGCCATTGGTTATTTTCACCCTCTCGACGAATTGTTTTGTTAAATACGTTTTGCACAACTCAATTGCATATTCAATTGCATATTACAACATGTTGCCTATGGGGGCAGACTGCCCCCACAGGCTTCATATTGATTTTGTGTTACAACTGAATCAAAGCGTTGGCTTTAATTATTCAGCAGACAGGTCAGGGTTGTCAGCCAGTGCCTGAGAAGTGAAGGCATCCAGGATAGCGTCGGTATCCTTGTTGATGTTGTCCTTCAGAGTTTTCAGGAAGGTATCCTTCAGGCTCTGATCGTACTTGGAGATGGAGTCAGACATCTTGATGCCAGCAGCTACATCAGCCAGTACAGCGAACTGATCCTGACCGCCCAGCAGAGGGTTGGAGTTGGAACCCTCAGCAACGATCTTGTCCATAGCAACCTTGTTGTTTACGAAGTCGCCAGAGTACAGAGCATACTCTTCCATGGTGTCTGCGTTTACAGTGAACTGACGGATGAAGTCAGCAGCCTGATCTGCAGTGTTGCAGTTCGGGGATACGCAGAGCCAAGAACCGCCCCAGAAGAAGTCCTGCGGGCCGCGAACGATTCTCCAGTTACCAGCGTTGCCGCCGTTCTGCTCGAGCTGTGCGCCCTCACCGAGGCACCAGGTGGAGTAGAAGTAACCCAGAGTCTCACCGTTCAGACCAACGTTGGTCCAGTCAGTAGACCACTGCTCAACGGTAGGATCAACGTAGCCATTGTCTACATAACCCTTAACCATGTCAGTGAACTCCTTAGCAACATCGGTCTTGATGGTGGTGCCATCAACCCAAGCTGCGTTCTTAGCGGTAGAGAATGCCTGCCACAGACCACCGATGGTAGCTGCGATGGTAACCTTGCCGTCAGAAGCTTCCTTCAGCTCAGCAGCGGTTGCCTCGAACTTATCCCAGGAATCAATCTTAGCCTGCATCTCCTCCGGAGAGGTTACGCCCAGGTACTGCTCAGCCAGGTCAGCGTTGTAAGCATAGCCGCCTGCTGCTGCCTGCCAGGATGCACCCTTCAGAACGCCGTTGTTATCGGTACCGATCTCAACAGTGTACTGGTAAGCATCCTTGTAGTCGTCTGCGGTGATACCCAGATCAGACAGAGGAGCAGAGAAGCTGTCATCGTTGATGTAGTTCAGGATCCAGCCAGCCTCAGCTACGAACAGGTCAACGTCATCGCCGCTGTTCAGGTAAGTAGCGTACTTGGTGGAAGCGTCGCCGCCGTTGTCGCCGCAGTTCTGGTATTTTGCATGGCCGGAGAACTGGTCAAACATGTTAGCCAGGTCAGCGTCAGTCCAGCATACAACAGTCAGGGTGTCGTCATCGCTCGGCAGAGTGATCTCGCCGCCAGCGGACTGCTCCTCGCCGCCCTCAGAATCAGCGTCAGCTGCAGTGGTGTCTGCTGCTTCCTCAGAAGAACCATCAGCTGCTGCAGTGGTCTCTGCAGTGGAACCGGTGGACTCGGTGTTGCCGCCGCCGCAAGCTACGAAAGCGCTGGAAGCCATCGCCAGAGTAGCGAGCAGTGCAAGTGTTCTTGTCAGTTTGCTCATTGGTAGTTTCCTCCTTAAGATATATCTATTATATTTCCCTGTGAAATATAATATGCGTGGGTTTATGAATCTGAACCGGAAATGAAATTTCAGGAATTTATTTCTTGTTCAGATCCGCGACTGTGTCTCCCTCAAGCAGTCGTCCGCTGCAGCTTCTGACGCGCTCTGTGGGAGGTATATCTTCCTTGCGAAGCATCTTCAGCATCAGCTCCGCCGCCTTGATGCCGATTTGTTCGGTATCCTGACGGATCGTTGTCAGATGCGGACCCAGCATTCTCAGAACAGGGTGTCCGTCGTAGCCGATCACGGAAACCTCCTGACCCGGGGTAAGCCCCGCATCCTGGATGGCTGCCATTCCGGCAACAGCACAAATATCATCCGGATAAATAATGCAGGTCGGCAGCTTTCTGTCCGCTTCCTGCGGATCGGCAAGCATTGCCTGCGTTAGCTGGTACGCCAGCTCCGGATGGAGATATTTGCCCTCGACTACATAACCCATTTCCTGAAGTGATACCGGATCTGTGAATTCTGCATCACATTGGAATTCCTGTTGATGTGCCGCAAGTGTCTCAAAGAATACCTTTTTGCGGATCTCTGTGACCTGTGACGGCTCGCCGTAGATCAGTGCAAGGCGCTTGTGGCCGCGCCGCAGTGCATAAAGAACTGCATCGCGCATTCCTGCCTCATTATCAGAAGCAACCGCATATTTCCCATCGGAAACATAATCGACCGATACGACCGGAAGCTCGCTGCCAAGCAGGCTCTGCACCTCGGGGGAAGCGAAATCCACGCACGCTGCGAGGACGCCGTCCACATTCCGGTACATGCAGTGCTCATAATAGGAGCAGGTCTGATTGCCGATCTGGTTGCTGATAAAGGTCAGGTCATAGCCTGAGCGTTCCATCACGACCTTGAAGCTGTCAAGGATCGACGCAAAGTAGTGATGCTTGAGACCGCTGTCCGCCTTGTCCACCATCAGCACCCCTATATTATAGGTCTTGTTGGTTTTCAGGGCTCTTGCCATTGCATTCGGCAGATAGCCGAGCGCCTTGGCTGTCTCGCGCACGCGTTCCCTCGTTGCAGGGTTTACGTCGTCTCTATTGTTCAGTGCCTTGCTGACTGTTGCTGTTGAAACACCGCACGCCTGTGCAATGTCCTTGATTGAAACCATGTAATCTTACACCCTAATTTTCTATCTCATTTGTTATGGATTTTTGTTATGGATTTCAGAATCAGCAATGCGCCAAGTTTCTGATCGTAAATGCGTTTCGGGCTTTTGCTCGCCTTCACTAACATAAATATACAACACTCTGCGCAAAAAGTCAATGCAAAAATCCATTCTTTCACTTTTTTTGATTGCTATGCACAACTTTCAACATACGTTCTCTATGCATATTGTACAACAAAACAAGTCTTTTATGAATTTATTACAAAACGGTAACTTGCTGATTTTTAGATAAAATGCACGGAAACCCCGCGGTTTCTGCGCCGGAAACGCCGATTTTCCGTCGATGTTTCCGGCACTTTGCACAAAGTTCTGACTTTTTGTCGTTCTTTCACGCCGATTCTGTCCTTACTGGATCGGGAAGGAATCCACGAGCGAGACGGTATACTTCAGAATATACAAGGAATCCGAGCCGTCGATCTTTTGGTTGACATCCACATCGGCATTTTTATTTGCCTGTTCGCTAAGCTGTTCGATGCCGAGCAGACTCTTGTTGAGCAGGATCACATCCAGAAGCTCGACCACGCCGTTCTCATCCACATCGCCGTAGATGACATTTCCGTCCGGTGTCACATCGGATGTCGGTGTGGTCACCGTCGTACCGATGGTCGGGCCGGGTGTTTCTTCTGTCTGCTCCGTGGCTTCCGTGGATTCGGTCGTCTCATCCGTTTCAAACGTGGTCGGCTGCTTCGGATCGGTCTTGCCGCCCGCGTCAAGGTTGCTGCCTTCGGAAGCAGCGTAGCTCTTGTAATATTCTGCCACATTGATACCGGTCGTGCTGCCTTCGCCGCCGAGCGGCACCTCGTGGTCAAGGCCGATGTACTTGCCGGAGGAGGCCGTCTGCCAGAGCGCCGGCTCCATAAGGCCGTACTTTTCCTCGTCCCAGGTCTTGAAATCGTTGCTGAGCAGACCCTCGGTATCACCGGAGTTCGGATTCAGGCACCAGAAGGTATGGTTGATATGGTGGTTGATCATGTAGTTGCGCAGCAGAATCATCCACTTGACGTTCTTGTCTAAATCGTCCATCGCGCTTGCATCCGCATCGACATACGACTCCAAATCCGCACCCTTCGGGAGCTTGCCGCCCCATTCACCGATGAGCAGCGGTGCAATATCCTGTTCATTGATGTATGCCCAGGAATCTCTCCAGTAATCGTCAAGCAGCGTTTCTTCCGTGAAATTCTTCTTGAACCATTCCTGTCTGTATACGACAGGGCCGTAGTCATGCGGGGAGTACACGATCTGAGAGGTTCCCTGCTTCGGCACGACCGGGTAATCCTTGACGCCGCGGAGGTTGCCGCCCCACCATGCGCCGATGTACGGCGAATTGTCGCGGCGGTCGCCTATGCCCCAGTAATCTCCCGGCATCGCACCGCTCAAGGACTGCTCAACGCCCTCAATGAAGATCAGCGCATTCGGATTCACATCCAGGATCGCCTCGGCGCATCTGGTTGCAGCATACGCCCAGTTGTTCTCATCGGTAGAGCCGTCCCACTTGGCAGCATTTTCGCCATCCTGTCCTTTGCCGTGGGGCTCGTTTTCCAGATCGTAGCCCAGCACCGTGTCATTGTTCTTGAAATGGTCTGCCGTCCAGACAAGCGATTCGATCCAGGATTCGGTTGTTACACCCGCCTTGCCGTACCACAGCGGCCAGTCATGACCGGAGTTGTCCGAATGCGGGCTGTGAACGTCGATAAAGCATTTCAGGCCGTACTTCTTGCATTTTTCCAGCAGGATCTCAAAGATCTCAAGGCTGTTTTTCGTAGTCTTGCCGTCAGCCTCCAGAAATTCGACATTGAAGCCCTGCGTTTCATCGCCCCAGCACTGTACAGAGCTGACCTCGAGCGGCTCGCCGTCCATCCAGGAAATGAGCAGCTCCGACGAAACCGGGAAGCGGATGACATTGATGCCGCGGTCTGCAACCGCCTTCAGGAAGGGATCCGCCTCGGTCGCATACAATCCGTGCGGTGCATTCTCGGAGCAGTTGAGGCCGAACCAGTTCGCACCCGTCAGCCAGACCTCGTTCCCCTCGGAGTCATACAGACGGCTTCCGACGGCATGGAGCCAGTCGTCATTGTTCGTGTCCACAGCAGCAGCCGGCAGTGCAGTGCCGATCGCAGATGCAGTCATACTGGCACAAAGCGCAAGTGCAGAAACGCCGGCGGCCAGTTTTTTCATCCATTTCATGGTGATTACCTCCTCTTAAAAATATTCGTTCTCAGTGGGCATCGCAGAATGCCCGCTATTTTCATTGTACACGATTTCGCGGGATTTGTCAATAGTTTTTGCAACAAATGACAAGGCCTGCCTCACGCATTTTCCCGCAGATAATCCTCGGCAAGCTGCTGCGCCTCCTCATACGATGCCAGCGCATAGCAGCGGTTCCGGAATGCAGCGGCATTCCTGCCGCCGGTCATATACCAGGAAGCGTGCTTGCGTGCCTCCCGGATGGCGAGCTTCGGGGGCTTGTCGCTGTATTCCACGATCATCCGGATGTGCCGCAGCATCATATCCATGCGTTCCTCCGGGGTCGGCTTCTCATACGGCCGTCCCTCCAGCGTGCAGGCGATTTCCCGGAAAACCCAGGGATTTCCGTAGCTGGCGCGTCCGACCGCCACAAGATCCACGCCGGTCTCCTCGTACATGGCCTTTGCGGAGGCTCCGTCGGTCACATCACCGTTGCCGATGACCGGGATGCCGACCGCCTGCTTCACCTGCCGGATGGTTTCCCAGTCGGCCTTCCCGGAATAGAGCATCTGCTTCGTCCTGCCGTGGACACAGAGCGCCGCGGCGCCCGCCTGCTCCATCATCTTCGCAAAGGGGACGGCATTGACCGAATCCGCATCCCAGCCGATGCGCATTTTGACCGTGACCGGCACGCTGCTTTCCCGCACGGCTGCCCGGACGCATTCCGCGGCAAGCTCCGGGGTCTTCATGAGTGCCGATCCCGCACCGGTATTCACGACCTTGGGGACGGGGCAGCCCATATTCAGGTCGATCCAGTCAGGGTGAAAGACCTGGATCATCCCGGCAGCACGGGCAATGAATTCCGGTTCGCTGCCGAAAAGCTGCAATCCCATGGGACGCTCCGCATCGGTAATACGGCACAGCGGCTCGCTGCCCCTGCTATTATAACAGTGTCCCTTGGCAGAGATCATTTCGCTGACGCAAAGCGCTGCCCCCTGCTCCACGGCAAGGGTGCGGTAGGGTGCATCCGCGACCCCGGCCATCGGCGCAAGTGCGGCCGTGCGCGGCACATTCAGGCCGGCAATGGTGACGTTCTGCATGGTAGTCCTCCTGTCGATGTGTTTCATTCTTATCTATTGTGCCACAAATCCCGGGAAATGTCAAGTATGCACCGCGGCACCGGATGCGGCATATTCTGCAACAGAGCAAACTGCTCACAAAGGAGTGACTGACATGCAATCAGAAAAAACGATCCTCGTCGTTGGCGGGGATCTGCGATATGCGTATACAGCTCGGGCGCTTGCGGACAAATGCAGCGTGCATGCCCTTGGGCTGATGCGGCAGCTGCCCGGCGTACACTGTGCCGATACGCCCGGCGAGCTGCCCGGATGTGATATTCTTGTGCTGCCGATGCCCGTCAGCGAGGACGGTGTGACGGTACATGCACCCTATGCGGCATCCCCGGTGCTGCTGCGCGATCTGCTCCCCCTGCTGCATCCGGGAGCGCTCGTCCTCGGCGGACGCTTCGGCAAGGCAGAGGATTTCTTCCGGATGGCGGGATATGAAACGGACGATTACAGCCGCCGGGAGGAATTCGCGCTCTTCAATGCCATTCCCACGGCGGAGGGAGCGGTCGGCATTCTGCTCGATGAGCTGCCGCGGACACTGTACGGCGCCTGCGTGCTTGTGACAGGCTACGGCAGGATCGGGCGTTTCCTTGCCATGCTTCTGCGCAGCTTCGGCGCAGAGGTGACGGTCGCCGCCCGCCGGTCTGCCGACCGCGCCCGTGCGGAAATGAACGGCTGCCGTGCGATCCCGGTTTCCGCGCTTGCGGAGGAGATCGGGCGGTTCGATGCGGTGTGCAATACGGTTCCGGTATGCATCCTGACTGCGGATGTGCTGGCGGCCATGCGGGAGGATGCATTGATCCTCGACCTTGCCTCGAAGCCCGGCGGCACCGACCGCGAGGCGGCGCAGAAGCTCGGACGCCGCTTTGTCTGGGCGCTTTCCCTGCCCGGCAGGACGGCGCCCGTGACCGCAGGGCAGACCATTGCGCGGACTGTCATGCAGATGCTTGCGGAAAGGGGGCTTGCGCCATGAGATTCGACAATGTCCGCATCGGCTTTGCTATGACCGGATCCTTCTGCACCTTCTCCCATGCCTTTGCGCAGATGGAAGCGCTGCGGGATCTGGGGGCAGAGCTCATCCCGATCCTGTCCTTTCACGCCGCACAGATTGACACGCGCTTCGGGAAGGCAGAAGACCACATCCGGCATGTCCGGGAGATCTGCGGAAGAGAACCCATTCTCACCATTG
Source organism: uncultured Ruminococcus sp. (assembly GCA_902783005.1). Classification (GTDB taxonomy): domain Bacteria; phylum Bacillota; class Clostridia; order Oscillospirales; family Ruminococcaceae; genus UBA3855. Next base: position 43,423 of record CACZPI010000115.1, read on the forward strand.
CGGATGCAGAACCGATCGGGCCGAAGCAGATGACGGATGTGATGCTCGTGGAGCCGTGTACCTCGAATACCGCGGCAAAGCTCGCGCTGTCCCTGACCGATACCCCCGTCACAATGGCCGTGAAAAGCCATCTGCGGGGCGGCAGGCCGGTGGTGCTGGCCTTCGCATCGAATGATGCCCTTGCCGGGAGCATGAAGCACCTGGGCATGCTGGCGAATATGCGGCATTACTACTTCGTACCGCTCCGACAGGATGATCCTGTGAAGAAGCCGACCTCCCTGGTGGCAGATTTCCCGCAGACTGCCGAAGCCATCGCCGCAGCAATGGAAGGCAGGCAGCTCCGGCCGATGCTGCTGTGACAAGACGCCCTCCCTGCAAAGCACGCAGAGAGGGCGCATTCTATAAAATATGCCAGAATTCCGGAGTTTCCTCCTCATACAGCTCCCGCAGCATGATCCGGAGCCTCGCGAGATCTGCCGCAGCCTCCGGATGCCCCGCAGCGATCAGGGGGCGCAGGCCGGAGAGCGTTTCCCGGATGGGATCGAGCTTATCGCCGTCCACAAAGAGTCCGGCAATGCTGTGGAATTGCTCCCATTCCTCCGTCAGCGTTTCGCACCGTTCCAATGCTGCCGGAATATCTCCGGCTGCATAGGCATCGCTGCACGCCTTTGCCAGCATCGCATATTCCCGGCTTTCCGCACGCAGCCACAGTAAGGATGCAATGCTCACCAGCATCAGCACCAGCAGAATGCAGGCGCTTGCCCGGACGCGCTTCATGCTGCCGCCCCCTTCCGTGTCAATGTCCGCACGCCGTCACGGTCGGCTGTCAGCAGGAAGACCTCCTGCAGCCGGATGCCTGCGCCGTGCAGGAGCGATTCCAGCCAGGCCTTGTCGCGGCCAAGTGCCTGCAATGCTTCCTCGCGGAGCTGACCGTCTGCCACAAGCATCTGCGGCGGATCGGCTGCCGGGGATGCCGCACCGACATCGCCTTTTTCCGCCGGCTGGTAGGCAGGCTTCTGCATGACGGAAACGGTGCCGTTTGTTTCGACAACGGCGTACTGCACCTCGGATGCCGAAAAGATCCCCGCCGTGCGCAGGCTCGTCATCAGGTCATCGAGGGAAAAGCGCAGCTCATGGAGCTTCTGCTGGTCGATGACGCCACCGCGGATAATGACCTGCGGTGAGCCGGAGACCAGACGCCGCATCCGCACGGATTTCAGAGTCAGCCAGGACACCAGCACCTCAAAGCAGACCAGCAGCAGAATCGGAAGAATGCCGTGGAGTAGCGGGATCTCGGTGTCCTCCAGGGAAAGGGTGGCAATATTGGAGACGAGAATGGTAATGACCAGCTCCGAGGGCTGCAGCTCCCCGAGCTGGCGCTTGCCCATGAGCCGGACAGAGAAAATGACGACTGCATACAGGATCCATGTACGGATGAGAATGATGGTCATGACGGCGCTCCTTTCCTTCTTTGCAGAAAGTATGCCCCGAAATGGCTTCAATATACAAAAACGCCTCTCACACCGGAGAGGCGTTTATTTGGCGTCGATCTGCCATCTTGCCTGCCAGGTCTGCATTCCGCGCTCGAGCGCATCAATGATGCGGCGCAGCGAATACAGATGCCAGATCTCACTTGCGGCACAGCACTTGTCCGCAATGGAGATGATGAACGATTCCTTATACCGCGGCAGCGGGAAGCACAGCGGGAACATGTGCTTGCGGATGATGTCGCGCTCAACCGGATTGAGGGTGAATTCCGCCTCGGCATTGCGCAGGGCTACAAGCGGATGGCAGAAGGTATGGAACCGGCAGGCATGTGCCTTGTCATGCCAGTCATACAGGAAATAATCATGCAGGAGCGCACCGCGCACCATGCTGCGGGGGTCAATCCGGATGTGCAGTACCTCTGCCACACGCAGGGACATATAGGCCACGCAAATCGAATGCGTGAAGCAGTCGGTCAGTCCGTGCTGCGGGTAGCGACGTTCGGACTGCATATTCGGAGACTGCAGGATCTCCCGGCCGAACGAAAGCACCAGATCCACCAGCGTTTCGCGGGATTCCAGATACCAGATCGCTTCCTTGCGGCGGTGCAGCAGGATATGATGTGCCATGTACGGTCCCCCCCTTCTCATTTTTTCGCATTTTCTATTATAATACAAAAATGACTGCTTGTCAAGTCCTGTCAGCCCTTGACAACATTCCGGGGATGTGCTATACTATATTATAGTACGATACGGTAACTATCACCTGTGTCGTACCCGCGCTCTGTTTTAATCAAATACCGTCAGTTCGTTTGCACCATCCTGACGTAAAACAAAACCAGGGCTATGTGATTTTCGCAATTGCTATGCCCTTCTGCGCCGTGCAGGAGGGCATTTTAATCGTTTTCGGTGCAGCAATCCACAATCAGGAGGTACAGAATATGTATGTACTCAAAACCTCTGCCGCCTTCGACAGTGCGCATTTTCTTGCCGGCTACAACGGCAAATGTGCCAATCTCCACGGACACCACTGGGTCATTGAGGTCGAGGCCGGGCAGGAACAGCTACAGACATCCGGCGAAAAGCGCGGCATGGTCATCGATTTCGGTGATCTGAAAAAGGCTGTGCGGGCGCTGGCCGATTCCTACGACCACGCCACGGTCTATGAAGAAGGCACGCTTCGGGAAACGACCGTCGCCGCATTCCATGAGGAGGGCTTCCGGCTGATCGCGGTTCCCTACCGGCCGACCGCGGAGAACTTCGCAAGGGCATTCTATGAGGCGCTTCTGGCGCAGGGGCTTCCGGTGCTGCGCGTCACCGTTTACGAAACGCCGGAGAACTGTGCTTCCTATGAGGTGTCGCGATGAAGGATCCCTATTACCGCGTGGCAGAATGCTTCACAAGCATCAACGGCGAAGCGCAGGCCGCCGGGGAGACAGCGCATTTCATCCGCTTCTGCGGCTGCAATCTGAATTGCTCCTACTGCGACACCCGCTGGGCCAATGCACCGGACGTAAAGCCGATGCTGCTGACGGCGGATGCACTGGCAAAGGGCGCCGTTGCCTCCGGTGCGCAGAATGTTACCCTGACCGGCGGCGAGCCGCTCCTGCAGGAGGGGATCGGCGGGCTCATCGAGCTTCTGGGTGTGATGGGATTCCGGGTGGAGATCGAAACGAACGGGAGCATTCCCATCGGGGAATTTGCCGCATTGCAGCACCGTCCCTGCTTCACACTCGACTACAAGCTCCCCGGCTCCGGAATGGAATCTGCAATGGATACCGGGAATTACCGGTATTTACAGATGCAGGACACGGTGAAATTTGTCTCCGGCAGCATCGAAGATCTTGACCGGGCAAGGGAGATCATCACGGAATACGACCTGACGGCAAAATGCAAGGTCTACCTCTCACCGGTATTCGGGAAAATCGAACCGGCGCAGATGGTGGAATACATGCTCCGGCACCGGATGGCAGGCGTGCGGATGCAATTGCAAATGCACAAATTCATCTGGGATCCGGAACAGAGGGGGGTGTGAAACATGATCGACAAGCAGGCAATCGAAGAGCATATCCGCGGCATTCTGATCGCGCTCGGGGAGGATCCCGACCGGGAAGGACTGCGCGAGACCCCTGACCGCGTGGCGCGGATGTATGAGGAGGTATTTGCCGGGATCGCGTACAGCAATCACGACATTGCCGAAATGTTCGGCAAGACCTTCACAGCGCCGGAGGATGCACAGACCGTTGTGGTGCGGGATATTCAGGTGTTCAGCTATTGCGAGCACCACATGGCGCTGATGTACGACATGCATGTCAATGTGGCCTACATTCCCCACGGGAAGGTCATCGGGCTGAGCAAGATCGCACGGATTTGTGATCTGGCCGCCAAGCGGCTGCAGATCCAGGAACGCCTGGGCGCGGATATTGCGGACATTATGACTGAGGCAGCACAGACGCCGGATGTGGGCGTGGTGATCTCCGGCGTACATAGCTGCATGACGGCACGCGGCATCCGGAATACCTCGGCAAGAACCGTCACACAGACCTGGCGCGGGGCATTCCGCGACAAGCTGGAATTACAGAATCTGATACGGGAGTGATGCATCATGAAGGCTTTGGTATTATGCAGCGGCGGCATTGACAGCACGACCTGTCTGGCGCTGGCCGTTGAACAGTACGGCGCGGAAAATGTCCTTGCGCTGTCGGTATCTTACGGGCAGAAGCACGACAAGGAGATCCGCTCGGCGCGGGCGGTAGCGGACTATTACGGCGTTCCCCTGCGGGAGCTGGATCTGGCAGCGCTGTTTGCTGGATCAAGCTGCACCCTGCTCAAGGGCAATGGCGGCGAGATCCCGAAGGAAAGCTACGCCGAGCAGCTCGAAAAGACCGACGGCAAGCCGGTTTCCACCTATGTACCGTTCCGCAACGGCCTGTTTCTGGCATCGGCGGCAAGCATCGCGCTTTCCAATGACTGCGGCGTGATCTATTATGGGGCGCATTCGGATGACGCGGCGGGCAATGCCTATCCGGACTGCTCGGATGCCTTCAACAAGGCAATGAATGACGCGGTCTTCATCGGCTCCGGAGAACAGCTCCGGATCGAAGCCCCCTTCGTCGGCAGGCACAAGGCGGATGTGGTCGCCGAGGGACTTCGGCTGAAGGCGCCGTATCACCTGACCTGGAGCTGCTATGAAGGCGGAGACAAGCCCTGCGGCTGCTGCGGCACCTGCATTGACCGGGCGGCAGCATTCGCGGCAAACGGCGTGGCAGACCCGGCGCTCTGAGCCGGTCTGCTCTATACAGAAGATGACGTAAAACGGAGGGATCACTATGAACACCATCGGCAAGCATATGAATATCGCCATGGGCGTGGCGCTGAGCTTCTGCCTGTCACTTGTCGGCGTCCTGACATCCGGACATTTTACAGCCGGAGCCTTCATCACGAGCTTCCTGCTGAGCACGGCCGTCAGCCTCATCATCGGCTTTTGCGTACCGCTTCGCAAGATCACGGAAAGCGCGTGCAAACACATGCAGCCCGGTACACTCAAACGCCGGTGCGCGGAGAGCCTGATCTCCGACCTGGCCTATACGCCGGTCATGACTTTGCTCATGATCCTGCTGGCATGGTTTGGCGCGGCAAGGCACGGAGGCTCCATGCCCTTCGTTCCGGCGCTGGTCAAGGCAGAGATCATCAGCCTCATCGTGGGCTTTGTACTGATATTCATTTTCCAGCCGCTCTTTCTCCGTCAGATCTTGAAGGAGAACGGCATCGGTGCGCCCCCGCAGGGACAGCCGCCGGAGCAGCCGGAAAGCAAGGAGGATTGACATGGAAACACGCAATAAGGAAGCCGAGGGCATGACGCTCCTTGGCAATCAGCACACCAATTACCCGACCGACTATGATCCGTCGGTGCTGGAAACCTTTGAAAACAAGCACCCCGGGCGGGAATACTTCGTCAAGTTCAACTGCCCGGAATTCACAAGCCTGTGCCCCATCACCGGGCAGCCGGATTTTGCGGCGATCTACATTTCCTATGTGCCGCGCATCCGCATGGTAGAATCCAAATCGCTCAAGCTGTATCTGTTCAGCTTCCGCAACCACGGCGATTTCCACGAGGACTGCGTGAACATCATCATGAATGACCTGATCCGGCTCATGGATCCGTATTACATTGAGGTATGGGGAAAATTCCTGCCCCGCGGCGGCATTTCCATTGATCCGTACTGCAATTACGGCGCCCCCGGCACCAAATGGGAGCAGGTGGCCTGGGATCGTCTGACACATCACGACCTCTACCCGGAGGCCGTCAACAACCGGTAACAAGGAGGGAGCAGCATGACACAGGAGCAGCATGACAAGTTACAGGAGATTTTGCAGAATGCCAGAAGTGCCGTCTTTTTCGGCGGCGCAGGCGTATCCACCGAGAGCGGCATCCCGGATTTCCGCTCGGTGGACGGACTGTACAACCAGAAGTACAAATATCCCCCGGAGACCATTCTTTCGGCAACATTTTTCTATCGGAAGACCGTGGAATTCTACGAATTTTACCGTGACAAGATGCTCTGTCTGGATGCCAAGCCCAATGCGGCGCACAAAAAGCTCGCAGAGCTTGAGCAGAAGGGACATCTGGCGGCCATTGTGACGCAGAATATTGACGGGCTGCACCAGGCGGCAGGCAGCCGGACGGTCTATGAGCTGCACGGCTCAGTGCATCGCAATTACTGCCGGACATGCGGGAAATGCTACGATGCGAAATGGATCCTGGAATCCTCCGGGATGCCGCATTGTGAGGAGTGCGGCGGCCTGGTCAAGCCGGATGTCGTGCTTTACGAGGAAGGCCTGGACAACAGGACGATCGAAGGCGCTGTCAATGCCATTGAGCGGGCAGATGTGCTGATCGTCGGCGGCACCTCGCTGAATGTGTACCCGGCAGCGGGATTCCTGCGGTATTTCGGCGGCAAGCATCTGATCATCATGAACCGGGATGCGACCTCTGCCGACAGCAGCGCAGAGCTCATCATCCGGGACAAGATCGGTGAAGCCCTCAGCTCCATTGAGATCGAATAACGAACAAGCCCCCTCGTTCCCGAGGGGGCTTTGGCTTGTGGTGTCAATCCTTCATGAGCTTCTTGATGGCGGGCACCTTGGTCAGGGCGAATGCTGCGACTGTGGTGAGCACCAGCTCCGGGAGCATGAATGCGCCGTTGTAGGCTGCGGAATAGATCCACGGATTCGACCATTCCTCCGGCATCCAGACGGCGAAGACCGTACCGCCGGAAATGATATGGCACAGGTAGCGCACACACAGGGCAAGGATCACGCCGCCGATAATGCCGGGCGTGCCCTTCTTGCGGAAGAGTCCTGCCAGACCGAGCGCCGTGAAGGCCAGAATGTAGTCGAACAGGAAGCAGACCACCAGCGACGTTGCGGTCAGACCCCAGGTCATGGCAGACGCAAAGTCAATGGCAAGCTGTACAAGGGCGTAGGCAAATGCCGTACCGATGCCCCAGCCGGTGCCGTAGAGAATGGCGATCATACAGATGGGGAGCATGGAAACGGGTGTCAGACTGCCGCCGAGGGGCATCTTGACGATGGTGACCATACTCAGGACGGTGGCCAGAGCGATCATGATACCGCTGGCAGCCAGCCGGACGATCTTATCGTGACTGGACAGATTGGTTGCATTGGACATAACAATTCCTCCTATTTGATACTTCATGCGCTGCAAACGCATATCCACAAGAAAAAAGTATACCACACCATAACGAATTTGTCAAGCAGTTTCGCGGGTTATCAGCGAACTCAAAATTTTTTTGAAAAAATATGAAAAAATGCTTGACAAATGCTCTGATCTGTGGTATACTATATAAGGTCGCTGAGGGAGACACCCAAACGGCTGAATACAAATGCTGATGTGGCACAGGTGGTAGCGCAACGCCTTGGTAAGGCGTAGGTCACCGGTTCGAATCCGGTCATCAGCTTAAAATCCCGATGCATCTGCATCGGGATTTTTATTTTATCCGGTCATCAGCTTGAAAACCCAGAGCGACCGCATCGGGTTTTTTATTTTGCTTGACCGGATTCGTTATCTATCAGGAGGAACCGCTCATGGAACTGAAAACCATCCCCTATTCCCTGACTGTCTGCAAGGTCACATCGGCAGCGGACATTGACCTGCATGCGCCCTTCTACTTCATCGGCAAGACCGACCAGGAGCTTTCCCTTGTCTGCCGCACGGAGGACACCCCCGCGCAGACGGCTGCCCGGGAGGACGGATGGCGGGGATTCCGGATCGAAGGCGTGCTGGACTTTTCGCTGATCGGGATTCTCTCGAAGCTCACGGCGATCCTGGCCGCAGAACAGATCGGCATTTTTGCCGTGTCTACCTATAATACAGACTACATTCTCGTCAAGGAAGCACAGTTTACTGCTGCCCTCGATGCCCTGCGTGCTGCGGGCTACACGATCACGGAGGCGGCTGCATGAGGCTGCTGCTTCGCCGTGCAGAATGGAGCGACTGCCTCCGTCTGCGCAGGCTGTATCTGACGGCATTTCCGGCAGAGGAACGCGCACCGTTCTGGATGCTGTGGCACCGGCGGTCAAGGGAGACGGTGGATTTCTGGTCGATCTATGCCGACGGCACATGGGCAGGTGAGCTGTACATTGTTCACGACGGGAAGCTGTCCTATATCTTCTATTTTGCCGTGGATGACTGCCAGCGCGGCCGCGGTATCGGAAGCCTGACGCTGCTGGCACTCAGGCGGATGTATCCGGATCACCGGATCTGCCTGGCGATCGAGCAGCTTGATCCGGATGCCCCGAATTATGCCGAGCGTGTGCGCCGCAAGCGGTTCTATGAGCGCTGCGGCTATGTGGATCTGCACAGCAAGGTGCAGGAAGGCAGCGTGGTCTATCTCCTCCTCGGCACCGGCGGCGCTGTGCAGGCAGAGGAATACGCCCATCTGATGCAGCGCTACATGGGAGAAGCCGCCATGCGCCATGTGACCGTGGGAATGGTGGAATGAACCGGTTGCACCCCCTGATAAAAGCAACAGCAGGAACCGCAAGGCTCCTGCTGTTTTGTTTTTCTGCAAATCAGTCATCAAATTCCGCAACGAGCGCCGATACCGTCTGCTTGGCATCGCCGTACAGCATTACGGTATTGTCATTCGTGAACAGCGGGTTCTCGACACCGGAGAAGCCGGCGCCCTTGCCGCGCTTGAGGACGAATACCGTCCGCGCTTCAAATGCATTGATGATCGGCATGCCGTACAGCGGCGAGGTCTCATCCTCGAGCGCTGCCGGGTTGACAACGTCATTCGCACCGATGACGATGGCAACATCCGTATTGCTCATCTGCGGATTCATTTCATCCGCCGTCTTGAGCTGCTCATACGGCACATTCGCCTCAGCAAGCAGTACATTCATGTGACCGGGCATACGGCCTGCCACCGGATGGATCGCAAAGCTGACCTCGGCACCGTTCTCCTCGAGCTTGTCGGACAGCTCCTTGACAGCATGCTGCGCCTGTGCGACCGCCATGCCGTAGCCGGGAATGAATACCACCGAGCTTGCAGCTTCGAGGATCAGGTAGGCATCCTCCACGGAAATCGCCTTCGGCTCCTTGCCGCTGCCGGCGCCCTTCTTTGCGGAGGATCCGCCGAAGCTGCCGAACAGCAGAGAATACAGCGTGCGGTTCATCGCCTTGCACATGATGAGTGTCAGGATCAGACCGGAGGTGCCGACCAGACAGCCGGAAACGACCAGCACGGAATTGGACAGCGCCAGACCGGCAAATGCGGCAGCCAGACCGGAGAAGGCATTGAGCAGCGAGATGATGACCGGCATATCGCCTCCGCCGATGGCAACGACCATGGTAAAGCCGAGGATCAGATAGGCTGCCGTCGTGATGATGATGCCGATGCGGCCGAGGCCTGCATCACCGGTTGCAATGCTTACCGCGTAAACGGCAACGCCGGCAAGACCGGCAAGCGCCAGGATCGCATTGATAGCATTCTTGGCCGGGATGGTGACATTCTTCTTGAAGAGCTTGCCGGACAGCTTGCCCCAGGCCACCACGGAACCGGTGAATGCAATTGCACCGATGGCAATGGTCAGGCCGAGCGTCACAGCAGAAAAGACATTGATATTCGGATCTGTCAGGTATTGTGTGAGTGCCACAAGCAGCGAGGACAGACCGCCGAAGCCGTTGAAGAGTGCGACAAGCTGCGGCATTCCGGTCATTTCGACCTTCTTTGCCCAGACCGCACCGATCACGCCGCCGATGAGAACGGCTGCAATCGCCCAGATGTAAGCATTCTGCGCGGGGCCGTAGCTGATGGTGTCCGTGACCTCCTTTTCCAGCAGGACGGTCACAACGGCAATGAGCATGCCGACCGACGAGAGCAGATTGCCCTTGCGTGCGGTGTCCGCCTTGCCGAGGAGCTTGATGCCGCGGATGAAGAGCACCGCAGACACCATGTAGAGGACGGTCGTCAGGATGACACTGATATTTTCCCAGCTCACTTCTTATCGTCCCCCTTCTTCTTGAACATGCCCAGCATACGGTCGGTGACCAGATAGCCGCCGATCACGTTGATGGTCGCGAGGACAATGGCGATAAAGCCGAGAATATTGCTCAGCAGGCCGTCGGTGTGCAGCGCTACCGCCGTAGCGGCAATGGCACCGACGATGGTGATGCCGGAAATCGCATTCGTGCCCGACATCAGCGGGGTATGCAGCTGGCTCGGAACCTTTGAGATCAGCTCAACGCCGAGAAAACCGGAAATGACGAATACAAATACCAGCAGCAGAATTTCTCCGATATTCATGGGGTTACCTCCTTACTTGAAACGCTCATGGATGATCTGACCGCCCTGCGTCAGCAGGCAGCCGCGCATGATCTCATCCTCCAGATTGACCACAAGCTCACCCTGTTCCTTATTATAAAAGTGTGTCAGGAACGCCGAGAAGTTACCCGAAAGCATCTTCGACGCATCATACGGCACCTGACGTTCGAGCAGATCGCCGGACATGATGATGACACCGTTATCCGTCACGACCTCCTCAAACAGCTTCGATCCCTCGACATTGCCGCCGGTGGAAACAGCCATATCCACCACAATGGAACCCGGCTGCATCCGGTCAAGCACATCCTTGCCGATCAGGCGCGGTGCCTTGCGGCCGAATACCTTGGCGGTCGTGATGACAATATTCGAGCGCTCGCAGACCTTGGCCTGTGCCTCCTGCTGCTTGGCGATCTGTTCGGGGGTCAGCTCCTTGGCATAGCCCTGATCTGTCTGCCCCATCTCGCCCAGGTCGATCTTGACGAAGGAAGCACCCAGGGACTTGACCTGCTCCTCCACGACCGGACGGGTATCAAATGCATCCACACGCGCACCCAGGCGCTTTGCGGTCGCAATGGCCTGGAGGCCTGCCACACCGACACCGATGATGAAGACTCTGGCCGGGTTGATCGTACCGGACGGCGTTACCATCATCGGCAGGATCTTCGGCAGACGCGCCGCAGCGTTTACCACGGCAACATAACCGGCAAGCGAGGTCTGGGAGGACTGGACATCCATCTTCTGTGCCAGGGTGGTTCGCGGGATCATTTCCAGCGATACCGCCTGGATCTGCTTCTTTGCAAATTCGTCGAGCAGCGCCTTCTCGTTGAACGGGTCAAGGTAGGACAGATGCAGCGTACCGGGTCTGAGGCCGTCTGCGCCTGCGGGCTTGAGGATGCGCAGCACAATTTCCGCATCATAGCCGTCCTGCTCCTTGTCGATGAGGGTGGCTCCTGCTTTTTCATAGGCTTCGTCCGTGAAGCCGCTCCTGATACCGGCGCCGCGCACCACCTTGAAGGTGAAGCCCATGCCGGTGAGTTTCTTTATGTCGTCCGGGATCATCGCCACGCGGGTCTCGCGGGGATCGGTCTCCCGGCACACCAGTACATGTTTCATGAGGTTACTCCTTTCAAATGGCATTCCCTTTTAATATAGCATACTATCTCAAAAAAGTCAAACCAGAGATTTCACGGAAACGCCGTGGAAATTTGGAAATTTTGCCCAAGTATGCCATAGAACACAGAAGACGCTCCTGCCCCATACATCTTGCATGGAGCAGAAGCGTATTCTTGTATTTTCAGGGTTGCCGTATCAGTCCCATGTGCGGGTATCACGGGCGTATTCCATGTCCGCGGTGACCTCCGGATACGTCTGCGGGGGATTCCCGATCTGCATTTCCGGATGCTGCATGGGGAATACCGCCTGTGCTGCCGTGCTCTGTGCGCCGTCCATCAGACGATCCCCTGTGCATTCATGGCATCGAGAACCTTCTCGAAGCCTGCGATATTGGCACCGGCCACATAGTTGCCCTCCATGCCGAAGCGCTTGGCAGCGTCGTCAATGTTGGCATACAGGCTCTCCATGATCTTCTTGAGCTGGGAATCCACTTCCTCGAAGCTCCAGCTCAGGCGCTCGCTGTTCTGGGACATTTCCAGTGCGGAGGTTGCCACGCCGCCGGCATTGGCTGCCTTGCCGGGAATGAACCAGACGCCGTTCTCCTGCAGGTACTTCGTTGCCTCCTCGGTGGTCGGCATATTGGCGCCCTCGCAGACGGCAATGCAGCCGTTCTTGACAAGCTGCTGTGCATCGTCGAGATGCAGCTCATTCTGGGTCGCACACGGCAGGGCAATATCCGCCTTGATCTGCCATACGCCCCTACCTTCATGATATTCCGCATCCGGGCGATCGTTCTTGTATTCGGTCAGGCGGGCACGCTTGACCTCCTTGATCTCCTTCAGGGCTGCCACATCAATGCCCTGCGGATCATAGATCCAGCCGGTCGAATCGGAGCAGGTCACGACCTTCGCGCCGAGCTGCTGTGCCTTCTCGATGGCATAGATCGCCACATTGCCGGCACCGGAAACGACGACCGTCTTGCCCTGCATGGTCTCGCCGTGTGCGCGGAGGAGCGCATCGGTGATGTAGAGCAGGCCGTAGCCGGTTGCCTCGGTTCTTGCGAGGGAGCCGCCGTAGGACAGACCCTTGCCGGTCAGCACGCCCTCGAACAGGCCGCGGATGCGCTTGTACTGGCCGTACATGTAGCCGATCTCGCGGGCACCGGTACCGATGTCACCGGCCGGTACGTCGGTATCCGCGCCGATGTACTTGCAAAGCTCGGTCATGAAGCTCTGGCAGAATGCCATCACCTCACGGTCGGACTTGCCCTTCGGATCGAAGTCGGAACCGCCCTTGCCGCCGCCGATCGGCAGACCGGTCAGGGAATTCTTGAAGATCTGCTCGAAGCCGAGGAACTTGATGATGCCGATGTTGACCGACGGATGCAGACGCAGACCGCCCTTGTACGGGCCGATCGCGGAATTGAACTGCACGCGGTAGCCGGTATTCACCTGCACATTGCCCTGGTCATCGACCCACGGCACACGGAATTTGATCTGGCGCTCCGGATTGACCAGACGCTCGAGAAGCGCATCACGGCGGAACTTCTCCTCATTGGCCTCAATGATGACACGGATGGAGTCAAGCACCTCGCGGACAGCCTGATGGAATTCCGGCTCATCGGGGTTCTTCGCGATCACCTGTTCAATGATCTCATCTACATACGACATAATGGATTCCTCCTGATAGTTTGGATTTGTTATCATAGCCGGAAACCGTCAGATTTCCGACATTTGACCCACAGTAACAATCATACCGCATCCGGCGGACATTTGTCAATATCATGAATACGTTAAATTTCCTATCTTATCCATAAAATATCCGACTTTATCCGGATCGGCGTCCGGACGGATATTGACAAACCGGCGCTGTTCCGCTATAATTACTAATTACAATTCCAGCGAAAAGGAGCATCCGGATTGCAGAAACATCAAAAGCACAGCAAACAGAGCCAGGCCGTAGAACGTGCCAAGCAGCTTCTCATGAAGCGGCGCGGCATGACCGAGCCGGAAGCGCACCGATACCTCCAGCAGCAGGCAATGGACAGACGCATGCCCAAGGCCGAGGTCGCCCTGTCGATCCTGCGGGACTACCGGTCATGAACGGCGGAATTCCGAGGGCGTCATGCCGGTGGTCTTCTTGAAGACACGGGTGAAATAATCCGTCGAAGAAAAGCCGAGGATCTCGCTGACCTCATGGACGCGGTAGCAGCCGGAGGTCAGGAGCAGACCGGCATATTCCATCAGGAAGATGCGGTGGAAATCGCGGAAGGTCATGCCTGCGCGGGTCTTGAAGTAACGCCCGAAATAATCCCGGTTGAAGCCGAAATGATCGGCGGCCGCCTCCGCCGTCACATCGCGCCCCTGCATGGACAGCAGGAATTCCCGCAGCTTTTCGAGCATCGGGGTGCTCTGCTCCGTATGCGGGAGCCTGTCGAGCGTGCGGTCAAGCGCCGTGAGGTAATTGACATTGATGAGCTTGTTGCTCAGCACCTCCCCGGCGCGTTCAAGGGCAGCCTGCAGCGCCCGCTCCGAGACCGGCTCGACCAGATAATCGAGCGCCCCGAGCAGAAAGCATTCGCGCATGTCCTGGGAATCGTCATACTGGCTGATGACAATGACCGGAATATTCTTGTTTCTGCGCCGGATCCGCCGCAGAAGCGATGCCGCAACTGCTGCATTCGGGCGGTTGACGCACAGAAGCATGTCAAAATCCTGCCGCACCACCGCACTGATCGCCTCATTGAGATCGGCTGTGCTGCCTGCAATGGAAAAGCCGCATTCCTGCCAGACCGGCAGCGTGCTGCAATACGGCAGAATGCCGCTGCTTCCGACCATCAGGATCTGAAACTGCATGTTCTCACCTCCTGCAATCCTGGTATACAGAAAGATCCTGTACATGAAAAAAGAGGCTGTTTCACCCGAATATCCGGTGAAACAGCCCCTTTGCTGTTTTTATTTTAGCACAGCCTTGTCAGAAAAGTCAATGAACAAATTATGAACGGAATCCATGTTGTCTGAAACCTGCGGGCAAATGTCGGAGATTTACTGTATCTGTCGAAAACTGACATATTGTCATATTCCGGAAGGATTTCCGGCGCAGCTTGACATTCCCTCTAAAATGATGTATAATATTTTTGATATTATCCGGCATTCTGCCGGAATCCAAAAAGGAGAATGCACCATGAAACACCGACTTCTCAGCGCGGTGACTGCGCTGTCTCTCATCGCCGGAATGCTCCCCGCCGGGGCGGCGGTTTCGGCAGCGGAACCTGGGCTGCTCGATGCCTCGGGATTTACCGTTTACGATGTGAATATCGTCTACATCGGTGCGGATTACCTCAATTCCGCCGATGTACTGTTTAACGATCAGGACAAGGCTCCTGCATCCCCGGACAACACCAAGGTCGATACAGCACTCTGGGAGGCGACCGAACGCAAGAACTGGAAGCCGAACTGGCAGGATGAATTCGGGGACGATGTGATGATGGTCGATCTGGGCGCGAATTACGTTGTGACCGGCATCTGCGTTCTGGATACCAACGGCGTCCAGACCTGGACGGTCGAGGACGGCGAGCCCTACGGTTGGGAGACCGTCACCAGCTTTGAAACAGACTGGTACAATGCCTGGCGCGGCATTACCTTTGAAAATCCGCGGGAAACCAGATGGCTGCGCTTCACCACGCCCTGCGGGGATGCCGGTGTAGCCGAGCTGGCGATCTACGGCTACAAGGTCTCTGACCTGAGCGATGCGCAGAAGGCCAAGGATGCCCCGACGCCCGTCAGATCGAAGAAAACCGATCTGACCGCCGGACAGCGCATCGGCTTCAATGCCTTCATCGACGATCCGCTCACCGCCATGATGGCGGGCGGCAACATCCGGGAGTACCACAATTTCAACTGGCTCTACGACGATGCCGGCAAGGTGAAATTCACACAGGGCACCTGGGGTGATATGGACAGCTATTACAGCACGCTCGTTTCCCGCGGCATTTCCGTGATTCCCTGCTTCCAGTCCGGCAGCAGCTACATTACCGGGAAGGATTTCGGTGACAAGCCGATCAAAAACGGCGCCGATCCGGAGGATCCTGCCAGCTATGCGCTTCATGCGCAGGCATTCTACCAGGTCGCCGCACGCTACGGCTCCAATACAAAGATCGACACGGCAACGCTGCATGTTGCCGACGGCTCCGAGCCGAAGGTCGGCATGGGGCTGCTCGACACGCTGGAAAATTCCAACGAGCCCAACAAGACCTGGGGCGGCAGCGCGGATTTCTTCACTCCCGCGCAGATGGCGGCGATGTGCTCGGCAGATTATGACGGCCATGAGGGAACGATCCCGAACGCCGGCGTCAAGACCGCCGATCCGGAATTCAAGCTCGCCATCGGCGGCCTGCTGAATACCGCTTCGCTGATCGAATACCTTGACCAGATGAAGCTCTGGTTCTCCTATCACCGCACGGACGGACAATTCGCGGTGGATGTGCTCAATGTCCACATGGGGCCGGATACCTACAATCCGGAGGATTCCTCCTTCTGCGACGGCATCCGGCGTTTGCAGGACTGGATCAATGCCAACGCCCCGGGCATGGAGCTGTGGGTCTCCGAATTCGAGATCCCGATGGGCGACTGTGAGGTCGAGGGCAAGGATGCCCATGACGACCCGCATTACCAGCTCCGGTATGCACAGCGCGTGGCACGCACCTATCTCATGGCCATCGGTGCGGGCGTGGACAGAATGACGAAATTCCAGCTTCGTGACGAGGGCGAGGGCGTGTACTACAATTCCGGCCTGACCACCGGCAAGGGCGAATGGAGCAAGAAGGAAGCCTGGTACATGACCGCCTGCATGACGCAAATGCTGAAGAATGCCGATTTTGTGCGGGATGCCTCCGACGGCGGCGTGTGTGACTATGTCTTCCTTGACCGCGCTTCGGGCGAGGAGATCCATTGTCTCTGGTCTCCGACGAGCGAGGGCAAAACGATCGCAGACCATGCGCTTTCTGCCGGAAATGCCGCCTATGCGTATCTGACCACCCCCGGCATGTATGCGGAGGGTGTGACAGAGGCGCTTGCCGTCAAGAATGGCAGCGTGACGCTCGATGTGACGGAAACCCCGGTATTCGTGCGATTCTCCGGCCAGCAGTCCCCTATCATCAACGGCCGCGGCATGCGCATTCCGAATCTGTCCGTTTCCGGAGAGGAAGGTACCATTGCGGCAATGTTCGACGAGCAGGACACCATGCCGAAGCTCATCTACGGCGATACCAAGGATCTGGCAGCGCCGGAAACGCCGGATCATTCCTCGGGCGTGCGCTTTACCGTGGAGCTTGACCGTCCCTATGTACTGACCGGATTCGGGGTGTACGACACCTACGGCACCGGTTCGGTCGAGGTCTATGATGCGGAGACCATGACGCTTCTCTGGTCTACGGATCTGAGCGGCTACATGTGCCGCAGCATGTCGCTGACCGAGGATTCCGCGCCGACGGATAAGCTGCTTGTCGTCAGGGGCGGCGGCGAGCTCAATGAGCTTGCCTTCTACGGCTACCCGGCACCGGAAACAAGTGCGGTGCAGTTTGATGTGACGAATGACGGCGTTTTCAATGCCCTGGATGTGGTCGCATTGCAGAAATGGCTCGTCCGTGCAGGCACCCTGGCCAATCCTTCCGCAGCCGATGCAGACGGCAATGGTGTAACGGACATTTTCGACCTTGCGCGCATGAAACATGCACTGATCTCCTGACGGATGCGTCTTCCCCTCCCCGCACGGGGAGGGGATCAGACTGTCGAAAAAGTGTCTTTGACACTTTTTCGGGGGGTGTGGGGGCGAAGCCCCCACAAGAAAAACCCCCTCCCCGCGTGCGGGGAGGGGGTAGGGGGAGGGGCGGATTCACAGTACGCCCTCCCCAAAACAGACTTTTTTGACAAGCTCTTCCCCTCCCCACACGGGGAGGGGATTTTCAGTGTGAAGAGAAGAAACCGGATTGCAGTATGCAACTCCGGAGAATCTGCCGGTTGACATTTTCACGCCGATATGATACAATAACTATCGGTACATCTACCGGAAATGAGGTAAGCAAATGATAACAACACTGAAGGATGTCTCGATCGGACAGACTGTCCGGGTCGAAGCCGTCGGCGGAGACGGTGCGCTGCGGCAGCATTTTCTCGACATGGGCGTGATTCCCGGAACGGAGATCACCCTCGTCAAGTACGCCCCCATGGGCGATCCGATGGAGCTGCGGCTGCACGGCTACGAGCTGACGCTCCGGCTTGCGGATGCCGAGCAGATCACCGTCTGTCCCGTGCCGGATGCGAAAGCCTCCGGACACCGGAAAAGCGAACGCAAGCCCACCGCCCACCCGGGTCTCGGGGAAGGCGGCAAATTCCATCCCAAGGGCAGCGGCACACCGCTTCCGGAGGGAACCGTCATGCGCTTTGCCCTTGTGGGCAACCAGAACAGCGGCAAGACCACCCTTTTCAACCGCCTGACCGGCTCCCGGCAGCATGTCGGCAATTTTCCCGGCGTGACCGTTGACCGCAAGGACGGCGCCATCAAGGGACATGAGGACACGGTCGTCACCGATCTGCCGGGCATCTATTCCATGTCGCCGTACAGCAGCGAGGAGATCGTTTCGCGCAATTTCGTCTTGCAGGAAAAGCCCCATGCAATCATCAACATCGTCGATGTCACCAGCATTGAGCGGAGCCTGTACCTGACGATGCAGCTTCTGGAAATGAATGTCCCGATGGTCGTGGCGCTCAATATGATGGACGAGCTGACAGGCAGCGGCGGCGGCATTGATGTCAACCGCATGGAAGCGCTGCTCGGTGTGCCGGTCGTTCCCATTTCCGCAGCCAAGGGCGCGGGCATTGAGGAGCTGGTCGAGCATGCCATTCATGTGGCCTATTACCAGGAGTGCCCGATGCGGCAGGATTTCTGCGACAAGTCCGAAAACGGCGGCGCCGTACACCGATGCCTGCACAGCATTGCGCATCTGATCGAGGCGCATGCCGAGCAGACCGGGCTGCCCGTGCGCTTTGCGGCGTCAAAGGTCATGGAGGGAGATTCCCTGCTGATCGAACAGCTCGGGCTCGATCAGAATGAACAGGAAACCGTCAGACACATCGTCGTACAGCTCGAAAAGGAACGCGGACTTGACCGGAGTGCTGCCGTTGCGGACATGCGCTTCACCTTCATCCAGAAGCTCTGTGAGCAGACCGTCACCAAGCCCGCCGAATCGAAGGAGCACATCCGCAGCCAGAAGATCGACCGGATCCTCACCGGCAAATACACGGCCATCCCGGCATTCATCCTCATTATGGCACTGGTATTCTGGCTGACCTTCAATGTCATCGGTGCCTTCCTGCAGGGGCTGCTGGAGGCCGGTGTGGACAAGCTGACAGAGCTTGCGGACACGGCGCTGGAAAATGCCGGCGCGAATGATGCCGTTCACAGCCTTATCATTGACGGTATTTTCGCGGGTGTGGGCAGCGTCCTGAGCTTCCTGCCGATCATTGTCACGCTGTTCTTCTTCCTGTCCATGCTGGAGGACAGCGGCTATATTGCGCGTGTGGCATTCTTTATGGACAAGCTGCTGCGGCGCATCGGCCTGTCCGGGCGCAGCATCGTGCCCATGCTCATCGGCTTCGGATGCTCGGTGCCGGCAGTCATGTCCACGCGCACGCTTCCGAGTGAACGTGACCGGAAAATGACCATTCTCCTCACGCCCTTCATGAGCTGCACGGCAAAGCTCCCGATCTATGCCTTCTTTGTCAGCGCCTTCTTCCCGAAGCGCGGCGGCCTTATCATGGTGGGGCTGTACCTGCTGGGCATTCTCACCGGCATTCTGGCGGCGTATCTGTACAAGGGCACACTCTTCCGCGGCGAGCCGGTGCCGTTTGTCATGGAGCTGCCGAATTACCGGCTCCCGGGAGCAAGAAATGTATTGCAGCTTCTCTGGGAAAAGGCCAAGGATTTCCTGCAGCGTGCCTTCTCCGTCATTCTGATCGCGACGGTCGTTGTCTGGTTTTTGCAGAGCTTTGACATGCATCTGCACATGGTCGAGGATGCGGAAAACAGCATTCTGGCTGCCGTGGCAGGCATCTTTGCGCCGGTCATGAAGCCGATCGGTCTGGGAGACTGGCGGATCCTGGTGGCACTTGTCACGGGATTCATGGCCAAGGAAAGCGTGGTATCAACATTGGAAATTCTCTACAGCGGCGGCGTGGAATCGGCAATGACAGCGCTTTCTGCCGCATCGCTGCTGGTATTCTCCCTGCTGTATACGCCCTGTGTGGCCGCGGTGGCTGCGGTGCGCCGTGAGCTTGGCGGTAAATGGGCGGCGGCTGTCGTTCTCTGGCAGTGCGCCATTGCATGGGCGGTCACGATGATCGTGCGTGCAGTGCTGCTGCTTCTGGGGGTACAGTGATGGGTGCGATCGACTGGATCCTTCTCGGCGTGATCGCCGCTGCCGTCACCGCAGCCGTCATTCATGTGATCCGCCGCAAAAAACAAGGCGGATGCTGCGGAGACTGCGCAAGCTGCCGCGGATGCAGCAAAAAGCAGAACTGAAAAATGACCTCTCCCTGCACGCAGGGAGAGCTGATATAGAAATATTAAGCCATAGTATTTCTGATGTGCGGTCAAAAGTACTATGGCATTACAAGCAGTGCACTGATCTTTTGTCCTTAAGACATACTATCGTTCAGTGAAAAATATAAGTGCTGCACGATTTGGTGCAGCACCGAAACACATCTTATTACATTTTAGAGAGTAATTCCTGCCTTTTCTGTTCATATTCTTCCTGTGAGATCAAACCGCTGTCAAGTAGTTTTTTTAACTCGACAATTTTATTTGCCTCACTTTGTGGAACAATAGCTTGCACATTCGGATGTACTGTTGCGTTAATTTCCTGCACCTTTTTTCTGCGTTCCTCTATTTTTTCAAGCGCATTGCTCACAAATTCGTCTGCATTAACGATGCAACAAAATTTGATTATTCCAGATGAAGTGGCAATTCGTACTGTTTTTCCAGATAATGCAGTATCTACAAAGCCACTTACAATTGAAATGCTGGAAATTTCGTCAAAAGGTAGTTTCATTTCTTTTGAACCAGACAACGTTTTAAGTTTTCCTTCAACTGTATTGTCTGTCAGGGCAAGCGAACAGCCTGTTGCATTACTATGGGTGATAACTAATGAAAATGCAAGCGGAACCAACAAAATAATGCCTAATAGTCCGATAGCACTTGACCCTCTTTCTAAAATTCCATTTGGTACAATAAAAGAGTAGAAAAGCGATGTGTCCAAAGCATTGCAAAGCTACTCTTTTTTTATTACAATAAGAGAGAAAAGGTC
>CACZPI010000116.1 GCA_902783005.1 uncultured Ruminococcus sp.
ATCTCCGCAAAGGCATTTGTCCGGAGCAGCCGGATCATTGCATCCGCGATCATTCGCTGGGAAAGCTGCGCGGTTTTATTGTCGCCGCGGTACATGCACACATCACTCCGTTCCGGTTTCCTGACATCTGTCAGGGGTATTTGGTATTATGATACCACAGGCCTGGACAATTGTCAAGTCTGCCTCGCAAATGACAAGCCCCCGGAGGAAGCCTCCGGGGGCTGCGTTCTCATCTTCCGAGAATCATGCGTTTGAGCATGGCAAGATCGGTAATATCAATTTTCTGATCTCCGGAAAGATCCGCATTGCGCCAGCAGGTGAGCTGATCGCTTGCGCATACCAGCCATTTCTGGAGCATCACGGCATCCAGGACTGTGACTGCACCGTCCAGATTGCAGTCACCGCGGAGGTTGTCATTCTCATACGGATAATTGATGCTGAACCAGTTGAGGTTATACAAATACCCCTCCCCGCCGGTGAAGACGAAATAGACATCATGAACACCGGTCGTTGCTTCGACGCTGCATTTCTGCGTTGCCCAGGTCTGCCAGCCGCCGGTCTCGCGGACATCCATGCTGCCGATGAGCGTGCCGTCTGGTGCATCCAGATGCACTTCGAGCCTGCCGCTGCCGCCCGCCGAGGCAATGCGGACATTGAGCGACTGCGCACCTCTGCCGAAATTGATGCCGTGGAATCCGATGTAATCGCCGTTCTCAATATAAGCCACATCGCTTCCGCCCTCGCTGCATTCCTCCGTATCAATGCCGGACTGCACATTGTAGTCCTCTGCCTCGATCACATCCCCCACCGGTGCAAGCGTTCCGGTGACAGTCACCTTGCAGCGTGCCGTAAACTGCTTGTCGCTCGGTTCGAGCGTTCTGGCAATGATCTCTGCCGTGCCCTCCGACAGTCCGGTCACAATGCCCTTGCTGTCCACAGACGCCACAAGCGGATTGGAGGATGTCCAGAGTACGACCTTGTCGGTGGCATTGTCCGGGTAGACCGCCGCCTGCACCGGAACGCTGTCCCCGGCATTCAGGGCAAGCGATTCCTGGCCAAGCCGGATGCCCTCCACATTGACGCGGGAGCCGTTCAGCGTCCATTTTGCCTGGATGCGCTGGTTGTATTCCGGCATGATGAAGGTCGCGCGTGTGCCGTCCGTCGTAACGTCCATCGCATCAATGCCGACCTGCCAGCCTGCAAAGGTGTAGCCGGGTCTTGATCCGGCATCAATCGTGACCACCTCGCCCGGTGCATGGTATTCCACGACGGCGGTGCCCATCTTGTCACCGACATTATTGATGACCAGCACGCGCTTTTCTGCCCGCTGGATCCGGACAAGATGCATGTCTCTTGCACCGACTGCCTCGAGCTTCGTGGAGCCTGCGGGCGTCAGCCGGAATACCAGAAGCTGGTCAAGGTCATAGCCCTCCAGGATCTTCACGCGGACAGTCCTGCCGGTGTCACCTGCCTGGAATGTCACATGCGGATCGTCCACAAAGGCATAATCCTTGTCCGGCCGTGCATCGCCTGCGACCGGTGTTACGTCAAATTCCATCGTTCCGGAAGCGGGCTTGCTGAGCTTCAGCTCCAGATCAATGACATCACCGGGCTTGGCGGAGGTATTCAGAGCCGCAAAGCTGACATTCACATCCTCGGTCAGACCGAGCTTTGCATTGTAGCCGACATCCGTTTTCGGATAGACTGCATAGGCACCCATATTCACGCCGCCGTCACCGGCACCGATCGCAGGGCTGCCCTCCCGCAGCGTGAAATCTCCGGCAGCAGCATTTGTGAACATCGGATCCTTGGCAAGGTTGCGCTTTGATCCGGTCTGCGCATTGAAGGCATCGACCGTAATAGCAGGCTGCGAGGGATCCATGTAGCGGACATATTCGGCCTTTCTGGGGGAATACCAGAGATTGTTCCGGAGCTCCAGGGAGCCGCCGCCCTTCAGGTCAATGCCGTGCCATGCATGGAAGCCGTTGACAGAGGTTTCCTTGACCAGAAGACCGAGGGTGTCATTGCTGTTGTACATGCTGTTTTCATCTTCGTAGGCAATGTTGTTTCTGACCTCGTTGTTCCACGATCTGTCCAGGGAAATGCCGTTTTTCAGGTTATAGGTCACATTGTTGACCCAGTGTGCATCCCAGGTGGAGCCGGTGTCCCAGAAGGCGGAAAACAGCCCCGATTCAATGCGCTGCGCCGGGAAATTCATGAAATAGTCCGTGGCACCGATCATCCGCTTGTTCTCGTCAAGGGGCTTGTTGTAAACGATGTTTTCGTATGCCCAGTTGCGGGTGCATTCCGATTCATTGAACATGAAATAGGCGGTGTTGTGGGACACATTCCGGACGGCGGTGAAATCCCGGACGCTGATGTCCAGCCAGATCGTGCCGCCGTTGACCGAGCCGCCGGAATAGTTGAATGCAAAGGCATTGTTCCGGTTGCCGTCCGCTCTGCCGCCGAGTGTAGACGATTCCGCACCGCCTGCGCCTGCATTCTTGCCGATCGCACCGATGAAGGTATTCTCGGAAATGATGCAGTTCTGGGAATGGTTGTCATAGCAGAGCGTTTCGCCGTAGACGCTCTGGAAATAATTGTTGCGGATGACATTATCCGGCCCCGCTACCGGAACGGTCACATCGGGGCGGTAGACACCCTGATTCGACCAGGACCACGGTGCATTATAGACGCAGCCGAGGTTCACGAAGCGGTTGTTCAGCACGACGTTGCCCTTGCCCATGATATTGATGGTGCTGCGTGCGTACTGGTAATCCTCGAATACAAATCCCTCGATCCAGACATAATCGCGTCCGAACAGATTGAAGACGTCCGTCAGCTCATTCTTCCGGCCGGCGATGGAATACTCGATGCCGGCATTGTTGTAATGCTGCACCTCCTCTTCCTTCCAGCCCGTATCCTGAAGCCAGCGGGCGCGGACGTCCGGCGTGACCGAGGAGCCGTCAAAGACATCCTTGTGCTTGATGATGACCTTGCCGATGTCGTCGGTGGTTTCCGGACGGAATACGATCATGGCATCCTCCCTGCCGGATTCGCCGGGGCGGATGTCATCCTCGATATAGGTACCGGGACGAATCAGAACGGTGGTGCCAGCCGTTGCCTGCTCGGCAGCCTTTTTGATGGAGCGGTAGGGATTGTCCGGGGAGCCGTTGCCGGTGCTGTCATTGCCGTTCTCCGCGACGTAGAGCGTTCTGGTGTCCGCAGCCCTTGTCCGGATCGGATGCACAGGCCCCATGCTCTGGAATACGAGCGCCGGGATCAGGAACAGACTCATCAGGAATCCCCTGTACGACCCCTTCCTTGCAGCTTTGTCTTGCATGATTGTGATTTCCTTTCTGCGTGATTGGTGCGTTTTTCGGTTTCGGACGGCCGCTGCCGCCCTGCTACCATTATTATAACCCAATCCCGGCCGGGAGACAAGGGGATATTGTATCACGCTCAGAGATAATCGCACATACCCCCGGGGAAAAGTATGTCATAACATCTTGCTTTTTCGTTCACAATATGCTATACTGAAAGCAGGGGGTGGGGATCGCCATGAAGAAACGGCTGACAGTCGGTGTCATCACCGCGGAATGCTACCGGGATTATACCACGGATATGATCTGCGGCATTCTGGCACAGAGCGAACGTGCCGGATGCAATGTGATCGTGCTTGCTGCAAGGAATAATTTTCAGGAGCCTGTGTCGCCGCATGTGGCTCATGAAGCCGACCTGTTCCGGCTGATCGGACTGCCGGATTTTGACGGATTCATCTACGACCAGAATGCCTTTGCACTGGACGGGATCCGGAAGAAGCTCGATGCGCTCCTCAAGCGCACCGGAAAGCCTGTGATGCTGCTCGATGCGCGGGAGCATCCGTTCTTTGACAATACCGTTTCCCATGATCCGGAGGATTTTGCCATGCTGATCGAGCACATGATCCAGGTACACGGCCACAGGAAGATCTACTGTCTGACCGGCACCAAGGGAACGGCACAGGCGGAGGATCGGCTGGAGGCATATTTTCATGTGATGCAGCGGCACGGTCTGTATTATGATGACAGCTATTTTACCTACGGGGATTTCTGGCGGGAGGCACCCGTGAACTATGCACAGCGCCTTGTCAGCGGCGCACTTGCCATGCCGGAAGCCGTTGTATGCGCCAATGATATTATGGCAGATGCGCTGATCGCCGCGCTTGCAAGAGCCGGCATCCGCGTTCCTCAGGATGTGGCAGTGACGGGCTTTGACGGGTATCTGGATGATGCGCAGAGCGATGTGACGCTCACGAGCTTTCCGAAAAGCTGCTATCAGCTTGGCGCGGATGCATTCCGGCGGCTTTACAGCATCATC
The DNA here is from genome assembly GCA_902783005.1 of uncultured Ruminococcus sp. Classification (GTDB taxonomy): domain Bacteria; phylum Bacillota; class Clostridia; order Oscillospirales; family Ruminococcaceae; genus UBA3855. The sequence continues at coordinate 4,360 of CACZPI010000116.1, forward strand.
ACCGGCCGGAGCTGCCGGCGGATCCCGTCCAGGCACAGCCGCATCCAGATCGGCCATAGCTGCGGCTGCATTCCTGTGCAGGCACCGAGCGCGAAAAGCCGACGGGAAAAGCGGCTGCTGTCCCGCTATAAGGAATGGTTTTACCACAGCGAGGTGCTGTTTGAGATGATGCATACCGAATCACTCCATGATCTGCTGTTCCTGCTTGCCAGCCGCATCTATCTGATCTGTCACTGGAATGAACTGCGCATCTTTCTGACAAATTCCTATTTGCAGTCCGTGCAGCCCCATTCGCATCTTCCCGCGCACAAGGATTGCTGCGAGGTGCTCCGGACGGACAGAGCCGGCAAAAACAGCGGCATGGAGGAGCATCCGCTGAAGCAGTCGGATCTGATCGCATACCTGACACAGGATCCCGGCCATCCGCATGCATGGTTTCTCTCTCCGCTGCACATGGATGAACAGCAGTTTGGCTATGCGGCATTGTCCTTCGGGCGTCTGGCCTGCTGCTACCCGCCGGAATACTGCACGCTGACCGGCTACCTCAATCTGGCACTTGAGCAGCTTGCAGAAAAAACAAAGCTCCGGGCGCAGAGTGCCGGCAGCATGAAGGATGTGGAAAATCCGCATCTGTACCGGCAGCTTGTGCAGATCCGTGAGGAGATGCAGCAGCATCCGGAATCGGACTGGAATGTAGAGGCACTGTGCCAGCGCACCCATGTCAGCAGAAGCTATCTGCAAAGGATGTACAAGCGTTATTTCGGGAAGAGCATCTTTGAAGAGCTGATCGGATTCCGACTGCAAAAGGCCAAAGAGCTGCTTGCCGGGACAGATCATACGCTCGCGCAGATCGCAGAGCTTTGCGGCTACACCTCCTATGCCCATTTCGCCAAGCAATTCAAGGCCTATGAAGGCATTACGCTCTCGATGTACCGGGAGCGTTCCCGGAAAGCCGGAGGCATGTGATCCCCATAAACAGCTGCACCGCCTGTACCCCACAGGCGGTGCAAAATTCTCTATATCATTCGGAATTACACGAGCTTCTGTCTTGCCAGCTCATCTGCAACGAGCTTTGCCACAGCCCTGGCGCCCGTCTCGGTGAAATGGGTCATATCCCCCGAACCGGTCGAGCACATATGGTACTGGAAGGCTGCATCGTAGCCGATCTGGTTGTAGTGATCGACCATCAGGGAATTGAGGTCGATGCACGGGATCTGGTAATAGCCGGCAAGCTGCTTCATTGCATTGCAGTAGTTGCCGTAGCAGCCGACAAACCTGCCGTCCTTCATGGATTTGAGGTTGATCGTGGTCGTTACCAGAATCGGTGTGGCACCCTTGGCCTTTGCACCCTCGATGTACTTCTGCATGTACCATTCAAAGCTGTTTTCTGTACCCGGTACGCTGCCGCAGGTCGGCGCAAAGCGCTCGGCCTTGGTGGCGGCACCGTCATTGATGCCGAACTGCACCAGGAGATAGTCTCCGGGCTGAATGCTGTCAAGAATGCTCGTCAGTCTGCCGTTGTCGTAAAAGCTCTTGGAGCTGCGTCCGGCAATTGCGCGGTTCTGCACCGTCACACCCTCGGGAAGGCTGCTGCCGAGATAGGCGCCCCAGCCCTGCTGCGGAGCCTTGGAGGCATTGTAGGTCTGCACCGTGGAATCCCCGGCGATCCAGACCGTGCGGGAATCGGTCTTCTGAACGGGCTGCGTTTCCTGCACGGGCGGTTCTGTGTAGACATCCGCCGTCGGTTCATCCGTCCATTCGGTCGTGAGATAATCGAAATTCGGGCCGCCCTCTGCCGTTGCGGAGGTCAGGCGGATGGTATTCTTACCGGCCTTCAGCGGAAGGACAATGCCGCGCTCCTGCCAGTTTGTCCATGCATCCGTCGTCAGGAAATCCTGCATCCAGAAATCCGTACCGTCATTGACCTCGATCTTCATCTGACGGTTGTTCCTGCTGCCGTTGGCAATGCCGAAGGTACACAGGTAATTGCCGTCTGTCGGCACAGTCACATCCCAGTCCAGGAAGCTGCCGGTCTTGTTGTCCAGATTGACATAGGCCTTGTCCCGGAATCCCTCGTTGGTATCTTCCTGCACACCGTCCTGCCAGCTCATGTCAAGGGCATACTGGAAGGAGCGCTTTTCCTCGACCGCCTTGAATCCTCCCTGATTCAGCAGGTATTTCTGCACGGCGACCGCATCCACAACGCCGACCTTTCCGTCTGCATCCGTATCCGCTCTCCGGCGGTCCTGCCGGGTGAGAGTCGTCTGCACCAGCTCGCGCTTGACAAGCGCCAGATCGAATACATCCACCACGCCGTCATGGTTCACATCACCGACGATGAGATCCTCAACATTCCCTGTATGATACGCGCCGACCGGTTCCGTCACCGGCTCTGTCGGCGGCTGTGTGGGTGTCGGCTCTGCGGGGGGCTGTGCTGGTTTTGCGCCGAGCACCTTCACATTCGGGCGCTCCGGAAGCGGCACATCGCTGCCGAGATAGAAGCTCGCATGCGGCGGCTGGTTGTAGGCACTCTGCTGGCAGCAGCTCTGTGCGCGGTACTGCGTATCATGCATCAGTGTCGTCAGACGCACATTGGTCGGGCTTGTCGTACACCAGATCCGCAGATGCTTATTGTCCGACGTCCGCATGATGAGCTCCTCGCGCCAGTCACCGAACAGATCGGCCGTCATGCACGGAACGGACTTGGTGCTGTTATTGGATTCGCAGCCGTCCGCATTGAAGATCTGATCCACCCTGGAGGCCGAAACCATTTTGGTGATCCCTGTGCCGCTGAGCATTTCGCGCTCCACATCGCCGTCCCAGTAGATCAGGAAATTCATGGAAAGGCTCAGTCCTGCGAGCTTGTTGCCTTTCTTGTCCATGACGGTCTTGGCCGGTCTTGCGCCCCAGAATTCCGCACCCGGATTGCCTGCCCAGACATTGTCCGCACAGCATCTGCCGGTATCCTTGTCGCCGTCCTTGTGGAAGATGACAGATCCATTCTTCGCATCAAAGAGCGTGACACCGAAGGTCGGCCCGTGCTCATGACACTGCCAGAGCTCCAGACCGGGTCTTTCCGGAATGAAATCGCCAAGATGCTGGGCATCGCCGTGACCCTTGCCGGAAGACCAGAGGAGCTTGCCGTTGTCGTCGATCACGCAGTCACCCATGCTGATCTCCTGTCTGCCGTCGCCGTCCACATCGCCGGCCATCAGGTTGTGGTTGCCCTGTCCGGCAGCAGCCTCAGAGCCCTTGTTATTGGAATCGAAGATCCAGCGGACGGAGAGCTTTTTATCCACCACATCGACCGCAGAAAGCGTCATGCGGGTATAATAGCCGCGGTTGTAGACCGCTGACGGATGCACGCCGTCAAGGTATGCAATGCCGCTGTTGAACCGATCCACGCGGTTGCCGTAATTATCGCCCCATGCGCCGACGTTGCCGCGGGGAACCGGGAAATTGATCGTATCCAGTGCGGCGCCGGTCTGTCCGTCAAACAGTGTCATGAATTCCGCGCCGGAGAGGACGTAGCCGCCCGGATTGCGGTAATCCTTGGAACCGTCGCCAATGACCCTGCCGGTGCCGTCCTTCGTGCCGTCGGCAGTCTTGGTAATCAGCTCCGCCCTGCCGTCACAGTCGAAATCCGCCACGCACATCTGGGTGTAATGCTGTCCGGCACGGATATTTCTGCCGAGATCCACACGCCAGAGTGTCTTGCCCTCAAGGGTGATGCAATCAATGAATACATTGTCTGTCATGCCGGAATGGGAATTGTCCTTGGGATTGCTCGGATCCCATTTGAGAAAGATCTCATACTGTCCGTCCCCGTCCACATCACCGAGGCAGCAGTCATTCGGGGTGTAGCCGTTTCCGGGAGAATTCAGCGGAATGTCGAAGTAATTATGCCCCGAGACAAATTTGCACCTTTCCGAGGCTACCACGGTGCCGTTCACCACGGTATCCACGCGGTAGGCAGAGCCGGTGCTGCCGCCGTTGTCCTGGTAGCTGGTCGCGCCGGTGCCTGCCTTGCTGGTATAAATGAGTGTGTCGTCCCGGTACAGCCGGAATTCCGCATCGTCTGCATCATCGGCATTGAAGCGCCAGCCGATGAACATGCCGCTGCCGGACTTCACCGCATAAATGCCCCTGTCCAGGCGCTCGACGATTTCATTTCCGCTGCCGTATTTTGCGGCGGCCGGAAGTGCGGCCATTCCCGGCAGCATCGTGCCGATCACGGCAAGCGCTGCGGCGAATGCACGGATGCGTCCTTTTCGTTTCATACAGATTCCCCCTTGCATAGATTTGTACAGACTATTCTATACAGTTCGTTAACTTCTGCTTATAGTATACAGCAAAAAGGGGGCTTTCACAATGATGTTTCGCACCAAAAAACTATCATTTTGAACTATTTTAAAATTTGTACATAAAATGCCCCCTCCTCGAGGAGGGGGTTAGGTGCGGATACATTCCTACAGCACCGCCGTGCGGGCATGGCCGTAACAGATCCGCTTCGGATGCAGTGCCAGCAGCTTTTCCCAGGACTGCGCGATCTGCGTTCCCCTGTGCAGCTCCAGCTCATACAGGGGATTGAGGTCACCGACAAACACAGCCCGTTCCTCATCCAGCCACAGGGAAATGCTGTCCGCACTGTGGCCGGGGGTGTGCAGAAGCTCGCCGGAAATGCCAAGCTCTTGCAAAAAGCTGCGGCTCTCCGGAATGGAGACATACCGGACAGATTCCTCACGGATCGGGAGGAATCGGGTATGCCTTTCCTGCGCAAAGACCCTATCGGCAGCATGCAGGAATCCCCGCTGCACCTCTGCCGCTGCGATCACGGCACCGGCATCCGCGATCTCCTGCGCGATCCCCATATGATCCGGATGGAAATGCGAGATCAGCAGATACCGGATGTCCTGCAGCTTCAGATCCTGCTCCCCCAGCGCCCTGCAAAGCAGCTGGAATGTCCCCGCCCAGCCGGTATCCCAGAGCAGACTGCCGCGGCTTCCCCGGATATAATACGTATTCGTACCCGAATAATGCAGCTCTGTAATCATAGGTCACCCCGGAATCTTCGCGTTTTGGTTCCCGCCGGTCAGCCGGTCGAATGCCAGATTGTACAGGCGGATGATATTCCCGATGGCGACTGCCGCAATGATGCTGCCCTCCCGGACGCCTTCAAGCCGTCCGATGCAGACAAAGCAGATCACGGCTGCCGCAAACAGGGCGTAGCTTTGGATGAGTTTCTTCATGGATACACCTTCTTATTCTAATTGTACTGTAGTAGTATAGCACAAACCGGCGAAAAATGCAAGCGGCGGCGAATACAGACAATTGCAGCGGCATCTGTCATTTAAGCAACAGAACCCGTCCTGCGTGTTGCTTTTGCTACAGAACACTGGAAGATCATCTGTTGTATCTGCCCCCGGAATGTGGTAAGATAATATCAGCGGAAGGGACAACACCTTCCAGAACAAAACAAAATCCAAATGATTAGAATTAAAGGAGCGTATCATTATGAAAAAGGTTATTTTTGCAGCAAGCATTCTTCTGGTAGCATCTCTCGCCATGACCGGCTGCGGCGCAGCCAGAGAGCAGGTTCCGGCACCGTCCGCACAGGCAGCTGCCGCGTATGTAGAGACCATCCCGGCCACCGAGGCAGCCCGGACACAGGCCGCTTCCGAAGCAATGACCACCGCCGAGGCAAAGCCTGCCGAGACCACGGCACCGGTTACTGCCGCAACGGAAGCTGCTGTCGTGACCACCGCAGCCACCACCGCAAAGCCGGCTGCGACCACGGCAGCCACGACCGCAAAGCCCGCAGCGACCACCGCAGCCACGACTGCAAAGCCGGCAACAACTACGGCAGCTTCCACTTCCAAGTCCGCAGCGGCCACCGAGGCAACTCTCCCGAATCCGCCCTGCCCGGGCTTCGAGAAGGAGCTTGCACCGGCTCCCGCACCGGCAACTGAAATGGCACCGGCTCCGGCACCGGAAATGGCACCCGCACCGGCACCGGCTCCGACGCAAAATGCCATTATGAATTACATCGGCTCCTACTCCAACGGCAGAGCTGTCATGACTGTTTCCGCCAATGGCAACGACCGTGCAAACATCCGCATTTCCTGGAGCGGCAGCGCATTTGAAACCGCTGTCTGGAAGATGAGCGGTACCGTCAGAGCCGTCGGTGACTGTGTGATCGTGGACTATACCGACTGCTTCAAGGAGACCTTCACCTATACTACCGACGGTGCCCCGCTGGTCGATGCGATCGAATACACAAACGGTTCCGGTTCTGTCACCTTCCACTTCTCGGATGCCATCTGGGATGATTTCCAGGAGAACGCCGCAGAGGGCACCGTATTCAGCTACTACGCTGACTAAGCCGTCATCAGCGGCGCCGGGAAAAGGCGGCGCCCCTGTGTCCTATACTATCGAAAGAAGCTCTGTTCTCTCTGCACTGGAACAGGGCTTCTTTGCATGCAGGCGCTTTGTTGACATCGCGGCAGCGCTGTGCTATAATTGTGATGAAACCCACCCCGGATCCTGTGTGTGCCGGGATAATTCAGAACAGATACGATTTCAGGAAACAAGGCGATCAATATGACACAGACAAACCGTGATTTTTCCAGAGGGCCGGTCTGGAAGATCATTTTGCAGCAATCCGTCCCCCTGATGCTTGCGCAGCTTATCCAGCTGCTCTACAATGTCGTGGACAGAATTTATATCGGCCACATGGACGGCGGCAGCAGCACGGCGCTGACCGGTGTCGGGCTGACATTCCCGGTCATCACCTTCATTGTCGCATTTGCCGCATTATTCGGCATGGGCGGCGTTCCGCTGTTCTCCATTGCCTGCGGAGCCGGAGACAAAGCCAAGGCCGAACACATCCTCGGCAATTCCTGCTGTCTGCTGCTCATCAGCTCCGTCATTCTGACAGCGGCAGGCTATGCCCTCTGCAAGCCCGTTCTCTATCTCCTCGGTGCCAGCGACAGCTCCTATGTCTATGCGGCGGATTACCTGCACATTTACCTTGCCGGAACCGTCTTTTCCATGCTGAATACGGGACTCGGCGGCTATATCAGCGCCCAGGGATTCCCAAGAATGGGGATGCTGACCACGGTCATCGGCGCCGTCCTCAACATCCTGCTCGATCCCCTGTTCATCTTCGTGCTGCATCTGGGCATCCGCGGTGCGGCGGCCGCAACAGTCATCAGCCAGATCGTCTCCGCGGCCTGGGTGCTGCATTTTCTCATGAATGTACAGACACCCGTTCCGCTGCGGAAGACAGAGATCCGCATTGACCCCGTCACAGCCGGAAGGATCTGCCGGCTCGGCACCTCCAATTTCGTCATGCAGGGAACGGCATGCTTTGTGCAGGCTGCCTGCAATTCGACGCTGCAGCAATTCGGCGGCGATGTGTATGTCGGCATCATGACCGTGCTCAATTCCGTCCGCGATGTGATCGCGCTCCCGATCGGCGGCCTGGTCAGCGGCTCGCAGCCGGTGGTCGGCTACAATTACGGTGCAAAATGCTACGACCGCGTCCGGTCAGCCATTCGCTTCAATACCCTTGCGGGCGCGGTGTACACGGTGGCGGCATGGCTCCTGATCGTGCTCTTCCCGGCGCTCTGGTTCCGCATCTTTTCGGAGGACACCGCTCTGCTCGATGCGGGCATTGCGGCGATCCGCACGTATTTCTTCGGCTTTGTCTTCATGTCCTTCCAGTTTGCCGGGCAGTCCACCTTCCAGGCACTCGGCAAGGCAAAGCAGGCGATCTTCTTTTCCCTGCTCCGCAAGGCGATCATTGTGATCCCGCTGACGCTGCTGCTGCCTCGCCTCGGCATGGGTGTCATGGGCGTCTTCATTGCCGAGCCGATCTCCAATGCCCTCGGCGGACTCGCGTCATTCCTGACGATGTATGTCACGATCTACCGGAAGCTCGGTCAGAAAACAGAATGATGCAAGCCCACACGCTCCTGAAATAGACCGGAAGCCCCTGCCGCATTGCAGCAGGGGCTTGATCTTGTCAAAAATAGGTTTTCGGGATCACGCTTATCTGCTCCCGCGCACCGCAAAGCGGAACAGATCCGCGCCCAGGATCTTCACCTGTGTCTGATCCGCTGCCGCCGCAAGCTGCCTGAGTTCCTCATCGCTGAGTGTCACACTGACCGCCCCGGCAAGCTGCTGCGCCTGGTAGGCTCTCCGGCAGCCGCAGACCGGTATGATCCCCTTGCTGCTGCAAAATGCCATTGCCACCTGCGGAATCGTCAGCCCATGGCGGTTCCCGATCTTCCGCATCTGTGCAAAAAGCGGCCGCAGCCGGCGCTGCTTCCGGGCAAACAGCAGCTTCATGGCACCCTTCTTCCCCCGTGCATCCGGATCGGTCAGAATGCCCTCCTCCAGTACCGCCCATGCCCAGAATGCTGCCCCATTTTCCCGGCACCATGCTACAAGTCCGTTCTCCTCCCATTCACGGCTCAGCAGACTGTAATGATTCTGCACGCCGTACAGCGGGATCCCGGCTTCTTCCAGGATCGCCCTGGCCTTCCGGCACTCCTGCAAATTGAAATTGGAAATGCCGATGCTGCGGATTTTCCCTTCCCGGTACAGCGCGATCATCTCCGCGAGATTCTGCTCAATGTCCGTCGGCAAATGCAGCCAGTAAATATCCACATAGTCCCGGTGGAATTCCCGCAGATCCCATTCAAGCGACCGGCGCACCTGGCCGCTTTTGTATGACGACATCGGTGTGTATTTGGCAGACAGGATCACATCCTCCGTGCCAAAGCTGCCCATGATCCTCTGTGCCGCGCCAAGCCCGTAATCCTGCGCCAGATCAAATACGGAAAGCCCGCAGGCCTTTGCCGCTTCCGTGCATTCGCGAAGGGTATCCACATCGGCATCCGAACCGCGCAGCACCTTGCCGTAGACGGCGCCGCCCCAGGAATTCGTCCCGACCACCGCAGGCGGATGCATCGGATCGGCAGGGGTCAGCCTGACTGTCTTTTCCGGCAGCACCGGCGCTTCCCGGATCAGGTCATAGATCGGAAATCCCGCTGCTGTCCGCGTGCGGGCGAGCTTCATGCCAAGATGCAGGTACCGGTCGCATTTGCCCCGGGCATCGGTATCCAGGATCACGGAGGCGCCGCGCCTTGCCGCTGTCGCATAGGCAAAGCCCATCAGCTTGCGCATATAGCCCTGCCCCTGGTATTCCTTTGTGACAATGAGCATTTCCACCTTCACAAAGGGCTTCTTCTCACGCCGCATGACCTTTTCGAGCGGTTCCCCGCCGGCGTTGGCGGTTTTCAGAAATGCCGAAAGCTTTCCCCATCCCCCAAGGGCATTCTTCATGGTCACACCCATTTTCAGAATGCTTCTCAGCCCCGGATGCTCCCCGTCTGAGGTCGTCAGCAGAATGTACCCCTCACCGCCGTCGGTGCTGTACAGCGTCCCGCTCTCCATGCCGGCCACCACAAATGCCTTCATATATTCACACATCGCCTGCCGGGACGGGATCAGCGCCTTCAGGCCGCCCTCGCCGTCCGCATACGGATAATCCCAGAACGATTCCCCGATCTGGGAAGCCACCTGATGCAGGGCTTCTTCGGATAAGTGTCTGACTCGTTTCATGATGCTTGCTCCCTTTGAACCGATTGTGCTTTTGGTCAGCATATGCTAACTCTAAAATCTATTATAGCACAAAATCGGAGCAAAGTCCAGCACATTATATGAACTTTTTCATTCTATGTGCTTTTCTATCGGTATTACGGCTTTTCCGAAATTTATGTGAAATCATATAATTGACTTCTACCAAATATTTCTACCGGATTTTCTACCAAAATCACTCGATTTTGAATTTTCTATTTCGTCCTCAGTTTTGTCACAGTATATTATATAATTATACGGCTGCGGCCTGTGACGATTCCGCAAT
>CACZPI010000117.1 GCA_902783005.1 uncultured Ruminococcus sp.
GTTCTATCTTTTCTATGATACGGTGCATACTTTCCTTGAAAGCTCGATCCGCCGTGTGATCGACCGCTGCCAGAATGCTGCCGATAATCATGACGGTATCGAGCAGGCAGATGTGAATCTATTAAAGCTGCTGTACCTCGTCCGTTACGTTGACGACATCAAGGCGAATGTGGATAATATCAGCATTTTAATGGCTGACGATATCCGCACAGACAAAGTGTCCACAAGGCTTACGATCCAGCAGTCCCTTGACAGGCTGGTGTCGCAGAACTATGTTTCCCGTGTGGGCGATACATACACGTTCCTGACCGATGACGAGCAGGATATTGCCCGTGAGATCAAAAACACGCCGGTTGACAGTGCGATCATCACGAAGGCTATTTCCGATATCATTTTCGGAAAGCTGTTTGTCAGCAAGAAATTCAAGTACGGCAAGTACGATTTCCCATACGATCAGCGCATTGACGAAACAGTCATCGGTCAGCTGACAGGCTCAATCGCACTGCATTTTATCACGGTGGCTTCGGAGATCTATTCTACCGATGATTCCATGTTCCTCATGAGGTCGGCGGCGGATAATGAAGTAATAGTCGTGCTTGCGGAAAGCCAGCCCTATTTCAAGGAGCTGGAAGATGCGATGAAGATCCGCCGCTATGTCAAGAGCAAGAACGTGGCGCAGCTTCCCGAAATGATTCAGAGCATCATCCGGAATCGCCAGAATCAGGCTTCGGCGCATGAAAAGCGTGCGGAGGAGCTGATCTCGGCGGCTATTTCGGAAGGCAGAGTCTATGCCGCGGGCGACAAGCTGACGCTCAAGGTGTCCTCTGTCAGGGAACGTATTGAAAAAGCCATGAGCATTCTGGTGGAGAGTGTTTACACAAAGCTCGGATATGTGCGTAAGAATTATGACAGCGATGCAGATATTCTGCAAATCCTCAGCGGCAACAGGCAGATGATGCTCGAAGACGCGGAATCTCCGAACGCTGAGGCCGTCAAGGAGCTGTTCCAGTATTTGGAGCTCCGGAAAATGAAGCAGCTTCCGACTTCCATGGGGGATATTCAGAAGCGCTATCAGGCTATCCCGTATGGCTGGCGGGAAATTGATATTGCGGCGGTGACGGCAGAGCTGATCGCTGCACAGAAATTGCAGGTGAAATACGGCGGCGCAGTCATCCAGCCTTCGGATAAAAAGCTCCCCGATTATCTTCGCAAGCGGACAGAGATCGACAAGGCGATCATCACATTCAGAGTTGCGCCCCCGACAGCACTCATCAAGAAATGCCGTGAATTCCTGAGCGAATATCATAACTGTACGCTTGGTGCGATTCCGGGTGATGAAGACGGACTGATCGCGTACATCACCGAAAAATTTGAATGCGAACGGAAAACGCTCAACGAGCTTCTCTCCAAAGAATACAGTGCATCGGGTTATCCCGGCCAGAGCATTGTCGAAGGCGGGGTAAGGCTGTGCAATGAACTGCTGTCGCACAAGAATGACAATATTGCCTTGCTGAAAAAGGCTGCGGATATGCAGGATGATTTCCTCGACCTTGCAGAGGATATGAGTGATGTCAACACCTTCTTCCGTGTGCAGAAGCCGATATTTGACAGTGCCAGAGCAGAGATCAGGAATGTAGAAGCCGAAAAGGAATATTTCCGCACAGAGGACAAAGCGCTTGCTGCTGTAGCAAAGATCCGTGAAATTCTCGGCAATCAGAAGCCCTACAAGCGTATCAGCGAGCTCCCCGAGCTGGTGCAGACCATCCGCGATGTCTATGCAGGACTGCTTGCACAGAAGCGTGAGGAAGTCAAGGCTGAGATCCAGGCGGCGATGGGTGAGATCCACCAGACCGCTGACATCAGGCAGGCTGACATTGTGCAGAGGGCAGACAATGACCTGACCGCAAAGCACACTGCCGCCGAACATGCGAAAAAGCTGACTTCACTCGATGCGATGAAAATTCAGATCGGCAGCATCCGGCAGCAGTATTTGCAGAAATTGGCCGTGGACGCTGAGCCGGATTTGGATACGGTAACTGTCAGCAGCAGCAACGTCTGCCACACGGTGAAGCTGAAAAATGAAGCGGACATTGACGAGTATCTTGCCGAAGTCAAGAGGACGCTTATGGACAAGCTGAACGGTCACGATGTGCTGCATATCATCTGACGGAATCTGTATGATATTAGTATTACGGGAACGGAGTGTGTCTGGAGGGCAACTCCGCCGTAATGTATCAAATAAGTGATCAGGGAAGGGGAACGACATGCTTTTTGAAGTTAAGAATCTAACCAAAAACTATAATACACCTGCACAGAAATTCTGTGCACTCAATAAGGTTAATATCCAGGCAGAGGAAGGAGAGATCATTGTCATTCTCGGGCCGTCCGGTTCGGGGAAGTCTACGTTTCTGAATATCATCGGCGGTCTGGATACCGGCTATGAAGGCGATGTCATCGTCGGCGGAACCAATCTCAGAACACTTGGAAACGCCGCGCTTTGCGAATACAGAAGACGGAACATCGGATTTGTATTCCAGTTCTACAATCTGATCCCGAATCTGACGGTCAGGGAAAATGTGGAGGTCTGCTCGGATATTTCCGACAAGCCGCTGAATATTGATGAGGTGCTTGCGGCTGTCGGTATCAGTGACAAGAGCCGGAGCTTTCCGAAAGAGCTGAGCGGCGGTCAGCAGCAGCGTGTTTCGATTGCGCGTGCAGTTGTCAAGAATCCGCGGATCCTCCTTTGTGATGAGCCGACCGGTGCGCTGGATTATGCCTCTGCCAAGGACACACTGAAGCTCCTGGAGCATGTGAACAGACAGTACGGCACAACGATTCTGATTATCACACATAATCCGGCAATTGCAGACATGGCCGATACCGTCATCACCCTCCGCAGCGGTGAGATCACAAGCATCCGGAGAAATGCAGAAAAGAAGCAGGCAGAGGAGATTGAGTGGTAATGGTGATTCATAAAAAGCTATTGCGCGGCAGCCTGTCGAATCATCTCCGTTTTATCGGCTCGATTCTGATGATCGCAATTTGCGTCTGCATGTATACCTCATTCGCGTCCTCCATGTGGTCGCTTTTCTATGAATTGCAGGATTACCGCGAGAACTGCAATCTGCATGACTACCTGCTCTCTGTCAGCAATGAAATCGACAATGCGGATGCGCTTGCGGATCAATATGGCATTGATCTGGAATGCAGGTACTACTGTGAGATCAGCCGCGATGACGGGGATGTGATCCGCCTGATGTCTGCCAATGAGCTGGTGGACAGATATGTCGTCCGTGAGGGCGGGGATCTCAGCGGCGAACATGATCTGCTGCTCGACAGGCAGTATGCAAAAGCAAATGCATGCAGCATCGGCTCCGATTTTGAACTGAACGGAAAAACATACACCGTCAGGGGCTACTACACGGAGCCCGACTTTACACTGATTACCAATTCCGTAAAGGGCATTTCGATCAACCATGCCTCCTACGGAATTGCGATCGCTTCCAAGGAGGCCGTCTCCTCCCTTCCGCAGGCAGCGGTGGAGTATCTGATCCGCTGCCGCAGTGATCATTTTGCAAGAGAGGATTTCCTGAAGGACGTTTATGCCTCGGCAATGGTGGAAAAGCTGATCGCATGCGAGAGCGACAACAGGGCGGCCTACATTGACGGTGATCTGAAAATTTACACAAAGGGCATGCAGATCATTCCGCTGTTCTTCCTGATCGTCGCGAGCTTTGTGGTGGCCTTGATCCTCAGCAAGCTGATGAAGGCAGAGACGGTACAGATCGGTGTATTATATGCGATGGGATACAGGCCAATGGATCTGTACCGGCATTACATCTCCTATGCAGTCGTGATCTCGGTTTGCGGCGGGCTGCTGGGTATCGGCTCGGGCATGCTGCTTGCGCCGGTTCTGCGGTCGCTGGTGACAGAGCGCTACAGCGTGCCGCCCTTCCGGATCAGTCTTGAACCCGGGACCGCTGCTGTTTCGCTGTTGATCCCGGTTTGCTTCCTGGTGGTGCTTTGCAGTCTCTTTATGATTTCCAGGCTGATGCAGAGCCCGCTCACCTTGCTGCGCAATCAGGCTGCTGAGAGATCCGGCTTTTCCTTCCGCGGCCTTGCCATGAAGGGTGCGTCATTTACCACCCGCTTCCGGACAAGGGAAATCCTGCGGAATGCGGGAAGGTATCTGTTCATGGTGTTCGGCGTTTCGGTATCCGCGGTCATGCTGCTGTTATTTGCCGCGGTGCTCGGATCCCTGAACAAGATGATGGATGAAACATTTTCCCGGATCGTCAATTATGAATATATGTACACCTATGCAGATATGACAACGGGAAAGCCGGACGGCTACCGTACAAATCTGAATTATCTGCTGCTCGACGGCGAAGAGATCTCCGTGAACGGTGTGGATACGCATAATACGCATATGCAGTTTGAAGACACAGACGGAAATCCTGTCACCTTTGAGGATCACGGCATCACGATCAATCTGTCAGAGAAATTTGATATTCATGCCGGTGACACCGTAACGCTGAAAAGCAGGTACACCGATGCGGAATACAGGATTCACATTGACCGCGTGATCGTGTCCTATGCGGAGGACTTTATTTCCATGCCGCTCGATGAGTTCAACACCTATTTCGGGTATCCGGAGAATTCCTATCTCATCGTGACGTCCGACCATGCGCTTGAAATTGACCCGGAACTGCTGCTTTCCGTCAGCAGCAGGAAGAACAGCCGGGAGAGCATTGATGAAACGCTCAAACCTGTGCGTTATCTGATGATCTCCATGATGGTCATGGCTGCACTGGTTTCATTTATTCTGATGAGCATTATCATCTCCATGATCCTGGAGGACAGCCGGTTTACCATTTCGATGCTGAAAATACTCGGCTACAGCGACAAGCGGATCTCAGGGCTTCTCATTGATTTCAACCGGTATATCGTGATTCTGGCATTTGCCGTTTCGATCCCGCTGATCCTGAAATCCTCCTCGAAGATCATGGGCTATCTGTCGGAGATGATGGGCATGCATATTCCGACCTACCTCAATCCGCTCCATGCTGCCATCGGTTTTGCAATGCTGTATCTGGTATTCATCGCTGTGAAGCTGATCATGAAGCGCAAGATCCTGTCAATTGATCCGGCTGAAACACTCAAATCCGGTGAATAAACGCATCCGGAACAGGTGCCAATAAAACGCTGACCAAACAAATGCACAGCACAGCGTCATCTGAGCGTTCGCTGTCCCTGTTCGTGCATCTTACCCTTCATTTCTGCATCTCACCGGATTTTGCTTGAAAACGCTCTGCATTTGTAGTATGATAGTATCAGTAACACAGAAAGGATGTGCTGGTATGACAATACTTCTTTTAACGGTGATGATCGCGGCGGAGATCGCATTCTTGATCGCAGAGTTTTCAAAGGTGACAGAAAAAAGGAAATGGAACACAAAGCGCCTGGCCGTGGATCTGATCGAGCTTGCTGCGTTTGCCGTGATGCTGCTGCTTCCGGAAATTGATCTGTCATTCCGGTTTAAGGGAATGCTCTTCCTTCTCCTTGTCAGATTGCTGCTTGCAGCGATCGGGTATCTCATTGGCAGAAAAAAAGAAACGCAAAAGTCGAAGGCGGGAAAAATCGCAAGTCTGCTTTTCAGTGCCGTAATGTTTGTATGCGCACTAACGCCGGCGTTTCTCTTCAAAAACTATCAGGGACGTCCGCTGACAGGACAGTATACACCTGTGACCTGTACGGCGATCCTGACCGATTCCTCCAGAATCGAAGCGTTTGAGCAGGACGGTTCTTTCCGTGAGGTGCCGGTGCATCTCTTTTATCCGGCTGAATCAGAAACCATTGCAGATCACTCGCTCCCGCTTGTGATATTCAGCCACGGCGCATTCGGCTGGTTTCAGAGCAATCTGTCTGCTTACGAGGAGCTTGCCAGCAACGGCTATGTGGTCGCAAGCATCGAGCACCCGTATCATTCGCTTTTCACGCATGATACGTCCGGCAAACTGATCGTGGTTGACGGACAGTTTATGCAGAATGCAATGTCAATCGAAAACAGCAATGCCGAGGATACAGAAAAGGAAGAGGTTTTCAGCACCGAACGGGAATGGATAGATCTTCGCATTGCTGACATGAATTTTGCAGTGGATACCCTGAAATCGGCAGCAGAATCGCAGGACTTTTCTGCCTGGACATTCACCGAAGGCGATACAGAGCAGTTTGACACAGCGGCACGGCTTATCGACCCGGAGAAAATCGGTCTGATGGGGCATTCCCTCGGCGGTGCGACTGCTGTCACGGTCGGCAGGCGGGATGATATTTCTGCTGCCATTGACATTGACGGGACGATGCTCGGCGAGCAGACAGGCTTTGTGAACGGGAAGTATGTCATCAATGAAGAACCGTACACGACGCCGCTGCTGTCGATCGACAACGAAACGCATCACAATGACCGGATCGAAGCGCTCCGAATCGGCTATGTCTACGCAAATAATATTGTCATTGACAACGCTGAGAATGCGTATCAGACCTATTTTGTCGGAGCAGGTCACATGAATTTCACCGATCTTCCCTTAATTTCGCCGTTCCTTGCAAAACAGCTCGGCACGGGGGAGATCGACCCCGAAGAATGCACGGATACACTGAACAAACTGATCCTTGACTTTTATAATTGTTATTTGAAAGGACAGGGCGAATTCAGCGTGCAGGAGCAGTATTGAGGAGAGTATGGAGATCAGAATTGTCAACATCGGAGAAAACTTGCAGGAATATATAGAGATCGGCTGTCATAGAACCGATGAGAACATCCATGAAATTGTCATGTTTCTCAAAAACCGTCAGGGTGCTGTCAAAGGCACAAAGGATGACCGGCAGTATCAACTGCCGGTTGTCGATATATTCTACATCGAATCGGTAGACGACAGAACCTTCCTCTACCTCGAGCATGACTGCTACGAATCGCGGAAAAAGCTCTATGAATTTGAAGCGCTCCTCGCTTCGCGGCACTTTGCCAGGATCTCCAAATCGGTCATTATCAATCTGATGAAGATTGTTTCGGTCAGCCCGGCGCTCAACGGCCGTTTTCTCTGCAAGCTGACAAACGGCGAAGAGGTCATAATCTCCCGGAAATATGTGCCTGAGATCAAAGAAAGACTAAAGGGGTGAATCCAATGAAAGACCAGGTCAAGGAAATTG
This sequence comes from uncultured Ruminococcus sp., assembly GCA_902783005.1. Taxonomy (GTDB): domain Bacteria; phylum Bacillota; class Clostridia; order Oscillospirales; family Ruminococcaceae; genus UBA3855. The sequence goes on from CACZPI010000117.1 coordinate 7,207, forward strand.
CAGGCAGCTATTTTATTTCTGTCACGCTGATCAATATTGCGATATTTGCAACAGGGATGCTGTTCCGGCCGGAGCAGACATTCGGCTACGAAGCGTTTATATGGCCGCTTCTGTTCGGACTGCTCACTGTCATTCCGACGATCATTATGTATTCCAAGAAAGAGCTGACCGTCAGACAGCTTTTGTTCCGGAAGGCGATCCAGCTTCTGCTGGATATTGTCATTGTGATTACAGCCATATTTGGCGGAAAGGAAATGAACGCCAGCACAGCGGCTGCGGCTGCCGGTGTTTCCGTCAGCATTATCATCGTATTTGTGGCCGTGCATGTGATTGAATGGCTGCTTGCACGCAGAACTGCAAAGGAGCTGACGGAAGAGCTTGCGGCTTTTCAGAAACGGAATTCTGCTTGAGAGCTGAATAATAAAACAGAATACCAGAGCGTGTCATACATCGTCAAAGGTGTATGGCACTATTATGGCAATGCTCGATGAGCAGCTCGACAGCTACAGCAACATGACACTCGAAGAGCGAATTCATGAGCAGATGAAGCAGGCAGAAAATCAGAGCGGAAGAACCTCCGCAAAGGATCTGCAGATCAACAAGAACAAGAGCCTGAATTGATCGGCTGTACAAATCAGACTTTTTACCAGCAGAAAGCGCCGCCTCCGGGCAGGCGCTTTTTGTTTGTCAAAAACGGTACCTCATGGATGAGGCCAAATCCCGAACAGTATTTGTAAGGTATGGAAATAGGGGTTGAAATTGGAGGCTTATTGTGATATAATGGAATTATATGAGAGAAACGGAGAGATGAAAATGCAGTTTGTCATATATGACGACCACCCGGATGCGTCAGCTACCCTGAAATCCATGCTGCAGCCCATGCTGCCTTCCTCTGTGCGGATCGACTGTGCTAACACGCTGACGCAGGCAACCAAAACCATCGGGGAGGGGACAGATGTTGTATTTCAGGATATTGAGCTGGATACAGCAAAGAATGGCATCCGATTTGCCCAGGAACTGCAAAAGCGGTTTCCGCGGCTGCGCTTCGTATTTATCACGGCCTATACAGAATATTATGAAGAAATATTCGCTGTGGAGCCGATCGCATTTATGCACAAGCCCTTCCGCCCGGAGGGTCTGCAAATCTGTCTGGAACAGCTTGAACGGCATTTGCACCTGCATTCCCAGCAGGTCAGCGTAACCCTGACCAAAAATCATATCCTGAGTCTGGAGCTTTCGGATGTGGAATATATCGAAAACTGCAACCGACGCCTGCTGTTCCGCAAGGCCGATGATACCGTGAAATATACACTGCGCATGCGGATGACAGATCTGGAACCGCTGCTTCCTTCCAATTTTGCCCGCTGTCACCAGAGCTTCTGCGTCAATATGGGACAGGTCGCAGAGCTTCGGCGATTCTGCTTCGTGATGAAGAACGGACAGGAGATTGCAGTCAGCGGCAGACGCTTTGCCGAGACCCGGCAGCAATATCTGTCCTATCTGGGGAGTCAGCTATGAGTCATACGATATTGTATTTTGCCATTACGTTTATGCAGCTCTTTTTGTATGGATTTCAATGGACGGAGATCTGCCGCTGCAAATTATCCCTGCCTTCCTTTACCTTACTCATGTTTCTGGTCAATTCCGCCGTGGATGCAGCCGCACTTTTCGTGCTGCATATTCCACACGGGAACATCCCCTATTCTCTGGTGCAATCTGCGATCCTGTTTACGATCATGTGGCTCACATTTGAAGGATCCCTGCTTGAAAAGATCCGGTTGATTGCTGTCAGCGCCCTGCTTGCAATCCTGATGGAGCTTTTCTGCCTGGTGATCTCACTGGGGGTATTCGGGATGAATTACGATGAATTCAAGGAGCCAAGTGCAAATCTGTCTGCGATGCAGCTTTTTTCCATTGACAGCATGCTTTTCTGCACAGGAATCATGGTGCTGGTCATGAACCGGAATCGGGAGGGCTTCCGGGAGGTACGGGGATATCTGGCAATGATCCCGCTGTATGCCGTGATCCATGTAGGGTACCTCATTCTGTATTATAAATCGGGTATTGAACTGACCAACCGGATTCTTGTCCTCCAGTTCATGCTCCAGGCCATGATGAGCTTCCTGCTCATCGGTTTCTACCGGCTCATCAAGCGGAACCTTGCGCGTGCTCACACGGAAGAACGTTTGCGGCAGATGGAAACCTCGATGCAGTCCACGCATGAATACTACCGTCTGGCACATGAGAAATTTGATGAGATCGCACGGATCCGCCATGATTTCCGCAACCAGATGCAGACGGTGGAGCGTCTGCTGGCGGATGGGCATACCGCAGAAGCGCGGGAAAATGCGTCTTTGATCCAAGGGGCTTTGGATGATACCAGGCTGCCAAGCTACTGTCCGGATCCGATCGTGGATGCGCTGCTGACTGTGAAGCTCAATGAACCGGATAACCGCGCGATCCATACAGAAATACTGCTGCGTGATACCGAACAACTGCCGCTGGATTCCTATGAGACATGCAGCCTGTTCTCGAATCTCATCGACAATGCATTTTCCGCTGCCCGTGAAAACGGCATTCGGGAACCCTTCGTCCGGATTCGCAGTGGAATCCTGAACGACATCTGCCTGCTTAAGGTCGAAAACAGCTGCAATCCTGCTGCGCCTGCGCGTCATTCGGATGATCCGTCGCACGGCTATGGACTTCGTATCATTGACACCATTACCCGGCGGCATGGAGGCAGCTTCCAGATTACAAGGGAGGATAAGACTGTTACGGCGCTGGTTGCATTCCCGATCAGCCGGACATAAATTTGCTGCACAATCACAAAAAGACCGCAGGGCTTTTGCCAGCCTTGCGGTCTTTTTCCTATTTGCTGTATGGGTGCAGCAGTGGATTGACATTTCATGCATGGTTTAGTATAATAATGGGTATAGAACGCACGGACCGGAAAAAGCGTGCAGAAAAAGTCGGGACACAGATGTCCTGATGTGGCACAATGAATTTACAAGGAATCTATTTCATGTCGGGAGCGTTTTGTTCTTTTCACGCAGGAGCAGTCCCATAAACACGACTGCAAGCAGAAGCAATGGCAGATACGAAAATACATCTGCGATCACGCCGAGGTCGGCATCTTCTGGAATATTTCCCTGGTATAAGAGAGCTGCCAGCGCCCCCTGACTTTCATTGAACATATAATGACCGATCACCGCAGGAAATACGCTGTCTGTCTTTTGCGTCAGCCACATCAGGAACACGCCGAAAAGCGTGAGCTGTATCATTCTTCCGCCGCACATAGCAAAAACATCGGACATTGCATCACAGCCTGCAATATCCATTGGCAGATGCCACAGACCCCACACGATACCGCCCGCTATACAAGTGCCGACTGTGCCAAGCAGCGGCTCCATTTTCTGATTCATATATCCGCGCCAGCCAAGCTCCTCACCGATCAGACCGATGGACATGACTGCCGACATTGCAGCAAGGGTAAATACACTTGCCAGCACATTCTGAGCCGTAAAAGCGCCGAGCCAGTCAGCATGACCGCTGAGAATGACGGGCAGCAGGAACTTGACAGAGAAGCAGATCAGCGGAAGTGCGAATGCCAGCAGATACCATCTGAAATTCCCGCTCAGATGCAGGTGCAGCTTCATATCACGGAAGCCCTCTTTGGTGACTGCTCTTGCAATCAGACTTGCGATGGCAGGGGAAAATGAGAATAGCATGTATAGGATGCAGAACATCGTATTTGATGCGTTCATGGGAATTGTGCAAAGCATGAAACCCAGTATGAATACAAACACGGTCAGCAGGTAGATTCCAAGGCGCTTTACATTCACTTGTTTAGTGTTCATACTGCTCCACCCCTTTCAGATACAGCTTACAGGTGATTCGGTAGGATAAGTAATACAGCGCAAGACATGCGACCAGACCGACCGACAGGATCAGCGAGCTGTTTTCTGTTGTGAATACACCAATGCCCATTTCAAAGAAAGGATCAAATTTTTCCTGATAAATCACAAATAATGCAGAGAAGGACAGCGCAGCAGCCACAAAGCAGGTGAGCTTTACAAAGCTGCCCCTTTTACTGCCGAAGCGGTACACGAATGGAATGTCAATGGCACGAAGAAGTATCTGAACAAAGCAGAGCAGAAGTGCGATACCACTGATCTGCACTGCATCTGCCTTTCCCATATCCGCAGCCACCTCACAATAACCCATATCCACGAACTGCACCGAGAACATCAAAAGCACGATCATTCCGAAGATCATCTCATATTTTACACGGAGAAAGCCCTTGTATCCGTCGGGAGTTGCGGTGATCCAGTAGCCCCACAGCTTGCGGTCA
>CACZPI010000118.1 GCA_902783005.1 uncultured Ruminococcus sp.
ACGGAACAGCACGGTAATGATCTGCGTATCCATCGAAGGGCCGATGCAAAGGCTGCCCTTGGTGCCGCTTGCCGTGAGGTAGGTATTCTCCGGGGAGACTGAGGGGCCGGTCACGAGCTGCCCCTTGGCATTTTCAAAGAGGTAATCGGTGAAAAATTCCGCCGCCTCGCACAGCGCGTCGAAATGCGCCCGGAGGAAGGCCTCATCGCGGGTGTAGCGGTAATGCTCCATGATGTGGGTACACAGCCACGCCGCACCCATCGGCCAGATGGTGGCAGGCATCCAGAGATCCTGCGGTGCGCAGTCGCCCCAGATGTCGGTATTGTGGTGGCAGCAGAAGCCCCGGGCATGGTACATTTCCTGTGCGACCTGCCGGCCGTCGGGTCGCATGCGCTCGATGAGGTCGAACAGCGGGAGGTGACATTCGGAGAGGTTGGACACCTCGGCGCCCCAGTAATTCATTTCGGTATTGATGTTGATGGTGAAGCGGCAGCCCCATGCAGGCCACATTTTCTCGTTCCAGATGCCCTGCAGATTCATCGGCTGGGTGCCCGGACGGGAGGCGGCGATCATGAGGTAGCGCGAATAATTGTAGTACAGCACCGCCAGCGTATTGTCGCGGATCAATGCATGGCATTCCTTGTCGTCGTCGGCATTGCCGCGAAGCCGCAGGATGCGCTCGTCGGTCGGGAGCTTCTCGGCGTTGCCGCTGCTGTTGTCCTCCAGCTCGAAATGCACGCGGTCATACAGCGAGCGGTAATCTGCGACATGGCTTTCCAGCAGGGATGCTGCGAGCGCCGTGACATCGCGGGTGCCGCCGGTCGCGGCATGGATGCGGGCAAGCGCCGCGTCAATATAGCCCTCGCCGTGGTAGAAGCTGGTCTCCGCCGAAATGAGCAGCAGCGCCTCGTCTGCCCCGCGCACACGCAGCGCCGCGCCGACGGTATCGACCGTGCCGCCCTTGGTCAGGACGGTCATGGCAGAGGCAAAGAAAATGCCGCTGCGGCTGCCGGTGCCGCCGGTGTAGAGGACAACATTTTCCTCCACGGGGCGGTTATCGTCGTAATAGTCATCACGACCGCCGATCTCCGCGGAGAATTCGAGCTTGCCGGGGGTGTCGCTCGTCAGATGCAGCACCATGAGCTGCGCCGGGTACGAAACATAGGCCTCACGCAGAAACTGCACGCCGGCATCGTCATGGAACTGCGTGCGTGCCACAGCATCGCGCAGGTCGAGGGAACGCCGGTAGTCCCGCGCCTTGCCGGTGAAGCCGAAATAGAGGTACACCTCACCGAGAGGCATGTAATGGCGGGCATTGTAGGGGACGCCCTGCATCTTCTCAAAGGCGAGCTTTTCCGCCTCCGGAATGCGCTCCTCCAGAAGAAGCTGCCGGATCTCCTGAAATCCCTCCCATGCACGGGGGTTGATGCGGCTGCGCTTGCCGCCGGAATAGATCGAATCCTCATTGAGGCCGATCAGATCCTTGGCTGCACCGCCGTAGACCATTCCGCCGATCCTGCCGTTGCCGATGGGCAGGGCATGGTCAAAATCCGCTGCTTCCTTGGTATACCAGAGCAGTTCATCTGTATTCATAAGTGCTGACTCCTGTTCTCAAAAATAGCAATTCCTTAGCGATAGTTACACAGTATAATTATAGCACACCTCCCCTGACAATGCAAGGAAAAGGGCATGGTTTCGTGGTTTTGAACAAAATCAGGATAGATCACAGCCGGAATTTTGAGTACCGCGCATGCCGCCGCGGGATTCGTGTCCAAATGGAGCATTTACAGGCCGGATGGAGTGGATGAAATGCATAGAATATGCTATACTTTACCTGATATGACAGCAGAATGCAAGGCATATTCTGAATCATAATCAGCATATGCTAACTAAAACAGGCAGTCATACCCAAAATCACAAATTTCAAAGGAGCGTATCACAATGAGCAAGGTAGCAGTTGTATTCTGGAGCGGCACGGGCAACACCGAGGCCATGGCAAACGCAGTCGCAGAGGGCATTCAGGCAGCAGGCGCAGAGGCAGCCGTTGTCGGCATGGATTTCTCCGCCGATGCTGTCGCAGGCTATGATGCCATCGCATTCGGCTGCCCGGCAATGGGCGCAGAGGTGCTGGAGGAAGCGGAATTCCAGCCGCTGTGGGATGATGTCAAGGGTGCCCTGTCCGGCAAGAAGATCGCGCTGTTCGGTTCCTACGGCTGGGGCGACGGCGAATGGATGAGAAGCTGGGAGGACGATGCCAAGGCCGCAGGCGCAGAGCTGGCATGCGAATCCGTGACTGCCAACGAAGCACCGGACGATGACGCCGTTGCAGCCTGCCGGAATCTCGGCAAGGCACTGGCATAAGCGATTTCCAATACAACGCAAAAAGCTCCGGGTCACCCCGGAGCTTTGTCTTTGTCTGGAATAGGGGGCATCCTTATCCCAAAGGAGCCGTCTTGAGGTCGATCGTCTCACCGAGCATGTTGGTGCCGACTGCGGTATAGCGGTCAACGGTGTACCAGTCGCAGGTGGAATTGTGATCGCCGGCATTGTCATAGAGCTGAATGGCGATCTTGCCGTCGTAGTTGATCATGGCTCCCGCCTGACCCGGACGGTAATTGTTCTTCTGCTCATAGTAGCCGAGCGCCATTTCGCAGAGCTGTGCATTGCTGAAGAAATCAAACGGCGCAGAGGCATCCTCGCGCAGCCATGTCAGGGATTCCCCGACGCCGGTCTCCCAGACAAGATACGCATGCTTGTCATCCGTCCAGCTGATCGTCGCCTTGGTGTTGTCATCGACCCCACCGATATGGAACACCGCGGAATCCTCCGCCAGATCAAAGGTGAAGCCCATGCCCATGCCGGTTTCCTGCTCCAGATAATTGCCGTTGTGCTCGTCGTGGAAGAAGAAATAGCGCTCCTCGCCGTCCTCCGTTCTGCCCACCCAGATCGCATTGCCGAACTTGCTGACCGGATCGGCGGGAACCGTTGCGGCATTCGGGTCATTGAGGGCGGGGTCGGCTGTGGTGGCTGCCGGTGCATCTGCCGCCGGTGCGGCAGCTTCCGTCTGTGCAGGCTCTGTGGCATCCGCGGGCGCTGCCGGATCGGTCATGACGGTTTCCGCAGCCGTTTCGGCGGGGGCGGTGGGATTGGTCATGTCTGCCACGGCAGAAGCGATCTCCTCCGGGGAAAGGGTCGGATCCGTCAGAGTCTCCTCCTCGGAATCCCAGGTGATCGTGTCCCCCTCCTGCTTCGTTCCGCATGCTGTACACATTATGGCGGTCATGGCACACAGCACAAGCGCTGTCATTTTCAGAAATTTCATAGTCCTTACATCCTTTCTGTTGCGCAGGGCATCTCCCCTGCTATCTCTATTATAGCGGGTTGCCCCGGATTTGTCAAGCATGGCGCAGGATGTACTGCGCTTTCACCCTCCCTTATCTCAAAAGATCCCCCGCTGCCCGGCAGCGGGGATCGCAGACTGTCGAAAAAGTGTCTTTGACACTTTTTCTGGGGGTGTGGGGGCGAAGCCCCCACACCTAAAAACCCCCTCCCCGCGTGCGGGGAGGGGGCAGGGGGAGGGGCGGATCCACAGTACG
>CACZPI010000119.1 GCA_902783005.1 uncultured Ruminococcus sp.
CTCTGATACATCTTCATCAGCTCCGCCACGCACTCGGACTCCGTGTTCAGCTTGCCCCAGAAGCCGTAAGCCTCCATGACAGCACGGCCGTTGAGCTGATGGGCTGTTCTCTGGTCGTGTAGCATAACAGTTTCATCGCAGAGATTGGCGAGGGAGCAGTTCGGATACTTGGCTATTGCGTCAGGGATCGCCTGCGCTGTGCGCTCGATTATATTCTGATACTTTTTCTCGAAAGCTGTGATAAAAATCGAATCCTGTTGTTTTAGATTTATCAAGCAAATATTTCATCTGATGCCCAATCGGAAGTGAAGTCTGATCGCTTTCTCTATGCACATAGGCATTGCAAAAACTGCTGTCTGTAACCGGAACAATACTATGGACAGACATAAGCGTTTCACACAAGGGCATTTGCAATTCATTCCATAAATCTTTCTGTATTTTTTGAAACATCGGGATGAAGGCTTTTGCCATTTGATATGCATCTATGGTTTCAATACCGTTTTCAGATAATTCTCTGACAAAAATGCCTTGAACGCCGCTTGACTTCTCCCACATGGGCTTAGCATCAATTATAAAACGGGAATCGCCTGTGAGCACATTTGTTTGTTTGATTGTGACTGGCATAGCTGTATGAGTAGTGTAGGTACGAAGATTAGATACAAATCTATATGAGAAATCTGAATCATAAAATCCACTTTTCATTATAGCAAAAATAGCCTTGTACTGTTTCTCATGGTATCCAACCCACATATAAAATGAATTGACCCAGTTGGCAAACAGCCGGTTCAAATTGATAAAATCACAATTCCCGCTTTGCTTTACCGTTTCACAATATCGGATGAATTCCTGAACATTCGTCATAATAATAGGAAGATAGTCAATCTCAAACAGGAGCTTCTTCAGTTCATTTGAAGCCTTTGCCAAGACTTCATACTGCTCCGCTGTAATCGTCATGCCGTCATAAGGACTTCGGAAACAACTGATATAGTATTCTTTTTTCTTAGCCATCATTTCCCCTCCGTCAACCTCTGATACATCTTCATCAGCTCCGCCACGCACTCGGACTCTGTGTTTAGTTTGCCCCAGAAGCCGTAAGCCTCCATGACAGCACGGTCGTTGAGCTGGTGGGCGGTTCGCAGGTCATGCGGCATAACTGTTTCATCGTACAGATCGGCGAGAGAGCAATCCGGATACTTGGCTCTTGCATCGAGAATCATCTGTGCGGTGTGTTCGATTCTTGCTTTCCGTTCGGGTGTGGGTTCGCACCACGGGAAGTTGTTGTAGACAATATCTTTTGAATAGCGATAATCGCTCTTGATTCTGCCACAGACAATTCTCGTCCATGCCATATGAACGTTTGACATCAATATTCCAAAATGAAATAATGTTGCTTCAGGAATAATAGTTGCAGAATCAGCAGGAATAAAATTACTGTCTAAGAATCCCATTGGAATATATCTTCTCGTTTCAGAGCTGTGCCGTGGAACTATAATATATGTGGACGGATTTTTCAGTTCTCTGAACAGTGTAGGTGTTTCAGCTAATTTTTGTCGATCTTCTGCACCATTTAGACGGTCTTGCTTACAGGCTTCAACACGTTCCATTACCAGCGGCATTTTTCTCAATTCAGCAGGACTTGCATCAACAAGCCACAAGCAATATCGGTCTTGGCTGTTTATGTATTCTTTTGCACCCATAAGCCTTTTGATATATTTTACAGCATTCGGCTCACGCTTGATAAAATCAGCATAATCTTCTGCTTCGATAATCAGATGACCGCCGTCAGCAGGGCGATTGCCCGTTGTCATTTTCGGAACATCACATATTGGAGTTGAACGGCTCTCAATAAACACATTCGGTGCTTCCACAAGAAACGGATTGATATTCCGAACGACTTTGCCATTGTCATTATCAAAAAGCCGCCTGTCAGCTTTGTTTTCAGCGATACTAAAACCAACAATGACACAGTGTACATGAGCTTTCAGACTTGCTTCACTGTCCCAGCGGAAAGTACGGTGTGCAAAATCAATATGCATTCCGAAACGGTCATACAGCGGTTTCCAGACACCTGCGACCTGTTCGCCCTGCGTAATGCTGTTCGTTGAAACAAACGCTGTCCGAATCTCTGTGCCGACCATAAGCTGTGCAGCTTTGAAATACCAGCCCGAAACATAGTCGATCTTTCCGGCAGTCTTGTAGGGCTTGCCTTTTTCGTCAACATAAATAGACAGCATATCGTCCTTCTGTGACTTGCTTTGCAGAGAATAGCCTACAAACGGCGGATTTCCCATGATATAGGACAGCTTGCTCTTATCGACCACGCTCTCCCAATCCGTCCGCAGTGCATTGCCCTCCACAATGTTTGCATAGCTTTTCAGCGGCAGGAAGTCGAGATTGATCTGCATGAGCGTTTCCGTCTCCTGCATCATCTGGCTCTCAGCGATCCAAAGCGCCGTCTTTGCGACCGTCACCGCAAAGTCGTTGATCTCAATGCCGTAAAACTGCCCGATGCCGACCTGGATCACATCGTTGTCACCGAGCATCATCTGACCGTGCGTCTCCTCATAGAGTGCATCGTTCTCCAAACGGCGCAGGCTGATGTATGTCTCCGTGAGGAAATTTCCGCTGCCGGACGCCGGATCCAAGAACACAAGCGTGGACAGCTTTTTGCGGAACGCCTGCAATCTGTCCTTGCGAGTTTTCTCGACTTTCAGAGCCTTGATGTCCTCCAGCTCCGCCTTTAAATCGTCGAGGAACAGCGGGTCAATGACCTTGTGGATATTC
>CACZPI010000120.1 GCA_902783005.1 uncultured Ruminococcus sp.
CTGCGGGGTACGCAGAAGCGCCCCGAACATGCGCTCCTCCTCCGGCAGATCCGCATAATCATACAGATGCAGCCGCAGCCCGCGTGTAAAAATATCCGGCACATACGCCGCCGCCCGCATCATCAGGGTAAATTCCGTCACCGCTGCCGCCGCGGCATCAATATCCGTTCCGCACAGCTGCTTTTCGAGAATATGCAGCGCCGCTGCATCCGGGCGCATTCCCCCGCGTGTCAGGAGCGCATGGAGCGCATCGAAGGCATACAGGAGAATATGCCCCGTTCCCATGCACGGATCGAGGATCGTCAGCGCTGCCGGATCGCGGGAATCCCCGTCACCGGGCAGCACATATGCCCAGTCCGGCTGCGGCTGCGTAAGGGCGGCAAGGCTGTTCTGCACCATGCAGCGCACGATCCAGTCCGGCGTGAAAAGCTGTGTGGCTGCCGGGACATGCGCGGCATCGAGCTTCTGACGGCTGCGCAGGATCGTTTCACGCAGCGGAAGATTGCGGTACTGAAAGAGCCATCCGACCAGCGAAACATCCTGCCATTCGCTGTCGGGAATGTCCGCAAGGAGCATGGCAGCGGCATCCAGCGATTCCGGAATGGCCGTGATCCCGCGGAACAGCGTGATCTCAGGGATTTCCTGCATCCCGTGCGCCTGCATGCACCGCAGGGCGCACAGGCGGCAGAACCAGAGCACGCATTCGGATTCTGCCGCGTCCGGCATGGCCTGTGTGACAGCCGCCTGCAATGCGGCAGCGCGTTTCCGATGATCCATGACAGCACCTCCCTTCCTCCGGATCAATCCTTTCCATTATACCATAAATCCCCCGGAATGGCAAGCGTCCCCCTTGCTTTTTCCGGCATAATGTGATACAATAGTAAATGCCGGCAATGCCCGGCATATCTTTTCAGACGGAGGCAGAAATCTTTATGGATCAGTTTGCAGAACAGCTCGTGCGCAAATACCATTCCGCAAAGGATGATCTCAAGCGCGTCGGCATCATCGCCGGAACAGTGGTGATTTGCATTTTCTCGGTGCTGCTGGTGATGATCGGCTATCCGATCGCGCTGGTGCTGCCGGTGTGTGCGATCTGGCTGGCATGGTATCTGCTGCGGCTGCAGAATGTCGAATATGAATATTCCTGCACCAACGGCACGCTCGACATTGACAAGATCCTCGGACAGGATAAGCGCAAGTCCATGCTCAGCATTGATGTCAGCACCTTCACCCGCTACGGCAAAGCGGAGGAGACCGAGGAATCCGATGACGACCGCACGACCTTCTCGGCCATGGGAGAATCCCTGATGGGCGGCGAGGATGACAGCGAAACCTATTATGCCGAATTCGACCATCCGGAGCACGGAAAATGCGCACTCTACTTCTCGCCGGATTCACGCCTGCGCGATGCGCTCGAACCGTTTTTATCCCGCGAGATCAAGCAACAATTAAGGGGGAACCATTCATGAAGAAAATGACAATCGTACTGGCAGCATTGCTGCTGCTGACCGGCTGCGGCAAGGCCGAACCGGCATCCACCGTTCCGGAGGAGACTGCCTCCACAGAAGCAGCCTCGGAAACCTCCACGGAATCCTCCACGGAGGAAACCACGACCACGGCCGCTTCCACATCTGCGGAAACCACTGCGACGGCTGCCGAAGAAACAAAGGAAACCAAGGAGACTGCGAAAACGGAAGCTGCGGCCACCACGGCTGCCCCGGAGGATAAAGCGCAGTCGAATGCCGATGTGTACATGCAGATCCTTGACACGCTCTGGAATGAAGGCACCTTCCCGGACGGCACCGAGGCTGATATCATGGGCGAAATGACCGACAATCAGTTTGCCGTCTTTGACATTGACGGTGACGGCAGAGATGAGCTGCTGCTCGACTATGAATCGGCCTCCATGGCGGGAATGGTATTCTTCATCTGGGACGCGGACAGCAACGGCAATCCGTATGAGGAGCTGCATGCATTCCCGGCGGTGACCTTCTACGACAATGGCATGCTGACGGTCGGCGTCTCGCACAACCAGGGATTTGCAGGCGAATTCTGGCCGTATACGCTGTTTGAATACGATGCCGCCAACGACACCTACCAGAGCGTTGCCTCGGTGGATGCGATGGACAGATCCTATATGGAGGAGCTTGGCGTTCTGGACGAATACCCGGAGGAGGCCGACACCAGCGCGAGCGGATTTGTCTACTACATCGGCAATGATACCCCGATCGACAAGACCGAATACGATGCATGGTACGATTCCATGCTCGGCGGCGCCTCCGAGGTCACGATCCCGTGGCAGGAATTCAGCCCGGAGAACTTCGTTTCCATGCGGTGATCTGCACCGCATCCCCGAACAGGCATTTTCCCCCTTTCCGCATGCGGGAAGGGGGATCCCATTGTCGGAAGATTCTGCCTTGTACAGCGGGATTTTCTATTGACAGAAAGCGAATCCTATGGTATAATATAGTTGTATTGCACAATTATTTTAACAATTTGTATTCAAATCCGATCATATTACTTAATACAAGGAGGAACATCATGTTAGTTACACCGGAACAGATGAAATTTTTAGAGGAGCAGACCGATGCTTCGGGCGTATCCTACGGCGAAATGATGGAGCGTGCCGGCAAGGCGCTTGCTGCCGCGATCATGGAACGCATGCCTGAAAAGCCCCATGTGCTCTTCCTGGCCGGCAGCGGCAACAACGGCGGTGACTGCTATGTGGCAGCCTACCACCTGCAGCAGGCCGGATGGACGCCGGAGATCGTTGCCCCGTGCGGCGAGCCGGAGACCTATATTGCCCGCGCTGCCAGAGACCGCGCACAGCGGGAGGGCATTCCGATCTATCCGGAGGCCTATCCCTTCGTGCTGACGACCGCAGCGGTCGTGGTGGACGGCCTGTACGGCACCGGATTCCACGGCGAGATCGGCGGCGCGGCCAAGGAGACGCTGAAGGCTGTCAGTGACAAGTACATCGTTGCATGCGATGTGCCCTCCGGCGGCAGCTGCCTGACCGGACAGGTCAGCGAAATGACCCTTCCGGCATCCCTGACGGTGACATTCGGCGCCGAAAAGCTCGGCATGAGCCAGTATCCGCTGCGGGAAATGCTCGGTGAGCTGGTCATTGCGGACATCGGCATTCCGGAGGCGGCATTCTCGATGATCGAGGATCCCGTAGAACGCCTGACGCTGCCGGAAATGCAGGCGCTTCTCCCGGAGCGCAGACCGGATGCGTATAAGAATGTATTCGGCCATCTGCTGGCCGTGGTCGGCAGCGAGAATATGCGCGGCGCGGCGGTGCTGGCCGTGGAGGCTGCCATGCGTGCGGGAACCGGGCTTGTGACCTGTGCTTCCTGCAAGGATGTGCTGACTGCCGTTGTGAATGCCATTCCGGAGGCGCTGCTGTTCGATACGGACGAGGAGCATGAATACAGCACCGGTGCATTTGATCCGTTCAATGCCGTGCTGTTCGGCTGCGGCGTGGGCAGGATGGATCTGGACAAGGAGGAGCCGGATCTTTTCACGGGCAATTGTCCGTATATCATTGATGCGGATGGTCTAAACAGCCTGGTCGGTCACATAGACTTGATACCGAAGGGACACTGCATCCTGACCCCGCATCCGGGCGAAGCGGCGCGTCTGCTGGGGCTCTCCCCTGCCGAGGTGCAGGCGGATCGTCCGGCAGCGGCAAAGCTGCTGGCAAAGCACACGGGCTCGGTCGTTGTGCTCAAGGGTGCCGGCACGATCGTCACGGACGGCAGACGGATGCGTGTATGCAACCTGGGCAATCCCGGCATGGCGAAGGCCGGCAGCGGCGATGTGCTTGCTGGCATCACGGCTTCGTTTGCGGCGCAGGGCATGGATCTGTATGATGCGGCCTGTGCGGCGGTGACGCTCCATGCAGCGGCAGGCGATGTGGCAGCCGAGGAGCTCGGACAGCGCTTCATGCTGCCGCAGGACATCATTCTTGCCCTTCAGGAGGTACTGGTATAAATTCAGGACGGGCAAAGTCAGGGACGTTTCAGCACCAAGAATTGATTTTGATGAGGTGGTACAATGAAACGGACAATGGCAATGCTGTGCTGCATGCCGCTGCTGCTGGCGGCGGGATGCGAAACGCTCCCGAAGCAGACGGCAAACCGGATGACGGGGAGCTTTACGGTCGGTGTGACGGTCACAAGTGCCGACAGTGAGATCAAGGGCGAGCTGACGAGATGCGGGATGGATGTCTGGAGCGTGGTCTTCACGGATCCGCCGGCGCTTTCGGGGGTGCAGCTTGATTTCACGGCGGAGGAGGTGCGTGCATCCTACAAGGGGCTGGAATTCTCGGTGCCGCAGTCGGCGCAGGCGATCCGGACAGAGCTGTGCATGTTCATGGATGTCGTGGATGATCTGGCGCAGACGCCGGAGCTTGACGGGAAGGCCGGTGAGGGTGTGATCGTGCTGGAGGGCGAGACAGACAGCGGCATGTACACGCTGACCTGTGCCGAGGACGGAACGCCGGTGACATTTGCGCTGCCGTCCTATGGGGTAACGGTGACATTTGAGGGCTTTACGGAGCAGAATGCACCTGCTACGGAGGAAACAACGATCCCGACCGCCTACCCCGCCCCGCCGGAGGAAACGGCTTGTGAATCTTCGACATAACACAGAAAATTCCCCCGCTGCCATGCGGGGGAATTCTGGTTTTTCAGGAGGTATGGGGCAAAGTCCCCGCAAAAAGCAAGCCCCCTCCGTAAGGAGGGGGCACAGAATCACTTGATATACACGCGCTTCATCACCTGGGGGGTGGTGGGCTTGTCATTGTAATCGGTCGGAACCGCTGCGATCTCGTCAACCGCATCCATGCCCGAAACCACCTTGCCGAAAGCCGCATACTGGCCGTCGAGATGCGGGGCATCCTCATGCATAATGAAGAACTGGGAGCCGGCGGAATTCGGCATCATGGAACGTGCCATCGACAGCACGCCGCGGGTGTGCTTGAGATCATTGCGCACGCCGTTTGCCGCAAATTCACCCTTGATCTGCCAGCCCGGGCCGCCGGTGCCGTTGCCCTTCGGACAGCCGCCCTGGATCATGAAGCCCGGAATGACACGATGGAAGGTCAGGCCGTCATAAAAGCCCTGCTTCACCAGCTTCTCGAAATTCTCGCAGGAGATCGGTGCGATCTCCGGATACAGCTCGATCTCGATCGTCTTTCCGTTTTCCATTTCAATAACTACCATTGGTTTTTCCTCCGTATTCTGTGATTAGTAAAGCTCGACCTTCTCGACGTCCTCCTTGGTGATCGTCACCAGATCCTTGTCGGTGACAGATACCATCGTCGCGAGACGGTTGGCCTGGTTGGTGAGCGTCTTTTCAAAGAAATTCCGCGCATCACGACCGTTTGCAAAGCCCGGAAGCTCCTCCTTGCGGGCAACACGGTCATTGAAGAAATGCTCGACAGCCTCCTTGGCATCGTCCGTCAGCTCAAAGAATGCCTTCGAGCAGATGCTCATGAAAATGCCCATCAGCTCCTCTGCCGTGTAATCGTCAAAGACGATCTGCTTATTGAAGCGCGAACGCAGACCCGGGTTGGAATCCAGGAAGGCTTCCATCAGATCCGTGTACCCCGCCACGATCACGATCAGATCATCGCGGTTGTCCTCCATCGCCTTGAGCAGCGTATTGACTGCCTCCATACCAAAATCATTCGATCCGGTATTCGCCGTCAGTGCATACGCCTCATCAATGAACAGCAGTCCGCCAAGCGCACTGTCGCAGACCTTCTTGGTCTTGATCGCCGTCTGGCCGACGTAGCCGCTGACCAGTCCCGAACGATCCACCTCGACCAGATGCCCCTTGCTGAGCACGCCGAGCTTGCGGTAGATCTTGCTGAGCAGACGCGCAACGGTCGTCTTGCCGGTACCGGGATTGCCCGAAAAGACCATGTGCAGCGAGACCGATGCCTGCGGAAGTCCGCGCTCCTCACGCATCTTGTGTACCTTGAGCAGGTTGATGAGTCCGTTGAGATCCTCCTTGACATTCGCCAGGCCGATCAGATTGTTGAGGTTTGCAAGCAGCTCCTCGAGCGATTCCTCCGGCTCCGGAACAGGCTCCGGCTCCGGGGGTGCTTCGGTCAGCGCATCCTTGAGGGCGGGCTTGGGATCGGCAGCAGGCCGGGCAGATGCGGGATCGGGCTTGGCCGGGGTCTCCATGCGTGCCTCGGGATTGTCCGGCGTGGGCGGCGCAAAGGGATTGATCCGCTCATGTGCCATCTTCTTCCAGCTGCGCAGATAGGCAGCACGGTAATTCTTCAGGCGCAGCATGAGGACAGACATGGCCTTGGTCTGGCGGTCGTCATACTTGCCGTCGAAGGTGATGAATTCCAGGCCGAGCTCGTCGAGAAATTCGAGAAGCATCAGCGAGGTCGAGCCGTTCTCGGCCTGCGACTGGATGTCGGCATTCAGGAAGACCGTCAGCAGCGCAAGTATGGTGTCGAAGATGGCATCCGCAGAAATGCGGTGCTCCTCGACGAAGCGGACAACATAATCGCGTGTCAGGGAGAAATTCAGGCAGTCATTGATGATGGCGACCTCCTGATCGCGGATGACACGGTCGCTGTCAGCGATGTAGAACATGAATTTCATGATGGCAAACTGCGCATAATCGCGCAGAGACATCTTGGTGCCCTTGATCGAATACCCCTGCTTTTCGTAGGTCTCGCAGAGATTATAAATGTACTGCAGGGTATCGTTCCGGGTTTTTCCCATGGGGATCAGCTCCATTCCTTTCAGGATTGCATACGCTGTTTTTATTATACCAGATTTGTATTGAAAAAACAAGGGTTTTTTCAGAATTCTGTCTCATTGCTTGCAATCCCTCCCCGGATGTGGTATAATAAACCTATCCCACATTCAGGAAAGGACGTATCTCTATGAAATTTTCCAAAATGCACGGCATCTCCAATGATTATGTCTATGTCAACGGCTTTACAGAGAAGGTTGAGAATCCGGAGCAGGTCTCCATTTTTGTCAGTGACCGCAGATGCGGCATCGGGTCGGACGGGCTGATCCTCATTCTGCCCTCCGAGGTGGCAGACTGCCGGATGCGCATGTTCAATGCCGACGGCTCCGAGGGCATGATGTGCGGCAACGGCATCCGCTGCGTCGGCAAGTATGCCTACGATCACGGCATCGTCACCAAGCCCACCCTCTCCGTCGAGACAAAATCCGGCATCAAATACATCACCCTCCAGATCGAAAACGGCGTTGCGACCGGCGCCACCGTCGATATGGGCAAGGCTGTCCTGCGCCCGCGTGACATTCCCGTCGATGCCGACGGTGCAGATTTCGTCCGCCGCACCATTTCCGTGCAGGGGCAGGATTACACCGCGACCTGCGTTTCCATGGGCAATCCCCACTGCATCATCTTCATGGAAGGCGATCCCATGGAGCTCGACCTGCCTGCCATCGGGCCGGATTTCGAGAACCATCCGCTCTTCCCGGAGCGCATCAACACCGAATTCGTGCGCGTGCTCGATGACCACACCCTCTTCATGCGCGTCTGGGAGCGCGGCAGCGGTGAGACATTCGCCTGCGGCACCGGTGCCTGCGCCGTGGCGGTCGCTGCCGTCCTCAACGGCTACTGCAAGCGCGGCGAGGAGATCACGGTCAAGCTGCGCGGCGGCGACCTTGTCATCGTCTGGAAGGAGGACGGCACCGTCATGATGACCGGCTCTGCGACCCATGTCTTTGACGGTGAGATCACCCTTCCGGAAACGCTATGAAGAAACTGAAAGCATTTGACATCCTGCTTATCGTCATCTTTGCCGTGATCGTCATTGCCCTGATCTGGGAGGTCGCTTCCGGCAAGGGCAGCACCCGGACGATCGCCAAGCTCGTGACGCTCGTCGTCAGCTATGCGCTGTATTTCCTGCGACGGTTCCTGGGGCATCCGGGGACGCGCCGGCAGCTTGAGGAGGCTGCGGCGCCCGTGGTCGGGGATACCTTCATGCGGGACGGAAAGCTCCGCCGGAAGCTCCTTGATGCCTGGGCTGCCTACAATCAGAATCAGAATGCCAAGGCGCTGAAAATGACGGATTCTCTCGAATCCCAGTGCATCTCCCCGGAGGAAACGGCGGCGGTGTATCTTCTCAGATGCTGCATTTACGAGGACATGGGCGATCTTCCCAAGGCGCTTAATGCCGCGGAGACGGCCGTCTGGCGGGATCCGGACAATCCCCGGCTGCATGTCCGGCTCGGACGCATCCGGCAGGCACAGGGGGACAATGCCGGTGCGGAGCGTGCCTTCCGGGATGCGCTTGACCGGAATCCGGAGCATGCAGCGGCCTGGAGCAATCTGGCCGGGATCTGCCTGACCTCCTCCCGCCCCGAGGAAGCAGCGGAGGCTGCAAAAAAATCACTGCAATATGACCCGGCGCTCTATGCTTCCATGGGAACGCTGGTGCTGGCGTACCTGATGCAGGGCGATATCACATCGAGCGGCTACTGGCTCGGGCAGTATCGTCAGCACGATCCCAAAGGCGCCGAAGCCATGAGCGCCTACATCAAGAAAATCGCGGAGGACAATACATGAAGCTGCTCAAACGATTTTTACTGATCTTACTGATCGCTGCTGTGCTGGCATTCACATTGCTCTGCGTCAGCACGGTCTTCATCATGCACAGCCAGTTTCCGCGGTATGATTACCCGGACAGGCGGTTTTATACCTACTACCGGTACGATCCGGATTTCATTGACAGCTATCCGCGGGAGAATGTGCAGTTCACCTCCGGGGAGAACCTTTTGCAGGGCTACATCTACGGCGCGGACAATCCCGATCCCAAGGGACTTCTGGTCTTCGCGCACGGGCTGACGACGGCGCATGAGGGCTACATTGACCAGCTCATCTGGTTTGTCGATCAGGGATGGCAGGTCTTTGCCTACGATGCGACCGGCTCGGGAACCAGCGAAGGCAGCGGCACGGTCGGGCTGGTGCAGTCGGCGCTGGATCTCGATGCGGCGCTGACCTTTGCGGAATCGGATGACCGGCTCAATGCCCTTCCGGTGTGCCTGCTCGGCCATAGCTGGGGCGGGTATGCGGTAACGGCCGTGCTGAATTTCGACCATGACATTACCGCGGCATGCAGCCTGTCCGGCTACGCATACCCCATCGAAATGCTCGATGTCGGTGCGGAATTCACCGTCGGCAAGCCGCTTGCGGGGGTATTCCATCCCTTTGCGGCGGGCTACAACCGGATCGTATTCGGGGACAATGCCGGTCTCAATGCCGTGGACGGAATCAACAAAAGCGGCATTCCGGTGCTGGTGATGCACGGGGAGCATGATGATTTTGTGGTCTATGACCGGGTCAGCATTCTGTCGAAGCAGGCACAGATCACGAATCCCAGAGCGGAATTCGTCACGCTCACGGGAGAATATGCCACGCACAATGATTTCTTCAATTCCGACGCCTCCAACGAATACATCAAGGCCTGGAACGAGCAGTCGAATGAACTGGCCGAACAGTACGGCGGGAAGATCCCGGACGATGTCCGCGAATCGCTTTACAGCCAGGTGGACAGGACGATCGTCAATGACATCAACAAGGCGCTTCTTGAAGAGATCGACGATTTCTATACAGGAGCCATTTTTAAATAACAAAAAACCGCTTCCCTGCGTTGCAGGGAAGCGGGTTTTTCTTACAGCATCCGGTCTTCATTTGACAGGCGCTTGACCGTCTTGAAAGCGGTGATCGTCACAATGATCTCGAATACGAAATAGATCACCAGGAATACCCCGGAATCCATCGTCAGACAGAAATCATAGAACCCGTGCAGCAGCACCGGCACCAGCATGGCACGGAAGAGCTCCCGGTTTTCCGTCCGGGAATCGCCCCATTCATGAGCGCTGCGGGCAAGGCCGTAATGGCAGCCCATGAACACGCCGAAGATCGCATGTCCCGGCACCGACAGCACCGCACGCAGGATCGCTGTGCCGACACCGTTCATCAGCACATACAGGATATTCTCAAAGGTCGCAAAGCCCAGCGATGCCACCACCGCATACACCACCGCATCAAAGGTGTAATTGAATGCCGGATGGTTCCAGGTCAGCTTCTTCATGACCAGGTATTTTCCCGCTTCCTCCGCGATGGCGATAATCAGGAAATTCTCCACGACCGTGTACAGCACACCGTCCCCGAGAACGGCACCTGCCACATAACACAGCGCCAGCTCGATCAGCGCTGCGCTGACGATCGTCAGACCGCCGAATCCGAAGAGCTTGGCCAGCAGCGTCGGGGGTTCCTTCTCGATCGTGTCCTTCTTGCAGATGTACCACAGCAGCACCGCACCCGGCGCTACTGCAAGGAGAAATAACAGCTTCATATCAGTCTCCTTTCCGGTCGGTGTGGACATCCAGCTGCGGATACGGGAAGCTGATGCCGTATTTCCGGAACACGGCATAGATCAGCTCATGCAGGTCATAGTAGACCTCCCAGTAATGCGGCTGTGTCGTCCAGACGCGCACATGCAGGATCACTGCGCTGTCCCCCATTTCACCGATGCGGACAATGGGCAGGGGCTCTGTGATCGTGTAGGGATGACGCTCCAGGCATTTCTCGACCAGTGCCTTGGCCTGCTGAATGTCCGAATCATAGCTGATGCCGATATTCAGATCCACTCTGCGCTGCGGGGTCTCGCTGTAATTCTTCACAACAGCATCCGACAGCTTGCCGTTGGGAATGAATACCGTCGTGCCGTCGGGGGTGATGATCTTCGTCTGGAGAATGCCGACGCTCATGACCGTACCGGAAATGCCTTCAAATTCGACAAAATCCCCCACCTTCAGAGGCTTCGAGAACAGCAGCAGGAAGCCGCCTGCCACATTCGCCAGGCTGTTTTGCAGCGCCAGGCCGATCGCCAGTCCCATCGTACCGATCACGGTAATGATCGAGGTCATCGGCACACGCAGCACACTCAGGACAATGACAATGACCAGCACATACAGCAGCACGCTGATGAGCGATTCGAGGAATCGTCCGGCCGTCTTGTCGATCCGGCTCTTTTCCATTGTGCGGTGGAAAACCTTCATGAACAGCCGGATCAGCACGATCCCGCATACCAGCAGGAATACCGCAAATCCCAGCGAGGGCAGAATTGCGCGGAAGAACCCGCCGATGCCGGCAAGGACGCCGCCTGCCTGCTCCGTTTCTGCTGCAATGGTGTTCGTCAGTACAGTCTCAGTCGTTTCCATTTGTCTCCTCCTCCATCCGATCCAGTGCAGCCGCAAGCTGCGGATCTGTATCCGGGTCAAGATCGGAAATGATCGTCTCCTCATCCGCCTCGACCTCAATATCCGGTGTCAGTCCCACGCCCTGGTAGCAATCCGAGCGCACTGTCTGATAGGTTGCAACGGTCAGTGTGATGGCGCCGCCGTCATCCAGCCGGCTCGTAGACTGCATCACGCCCTTGCCGTAGGTGGTGGTGCCGACCAGCTCCGCCTTGCCGAAATCACGCAGCGCCGCCGAAAACAGCTCCGCTGCACTTGCCGTGCCGTCATCTACCAGCACGATCATCGGCAGATCCATTTCCGAGGCATCCGAATACACGATCGTTTCGGAGGTGCCGTCCTGGTAGGAGGCCGTTGCAATGACGCCCTCCGGCAGCAGCGGATCAAGCATCTTCTCCAGGGATTCGAGCAGGCCGCCGCCGTTGCCGCGCATATCGAAGATGATCCCCTCCGCGCCGGATGCCGTCACGAAATCCAGTGCTTCGTCGAACTGATCGACGGTATTCTCACGGAAATTCTTCACGCGAATGTAGCCGATCTGATCGTCAAGCATCTCATAGGTGACGGTTTTCAGATTGAAGGCACGCCGCCGGATCTCAAAGCTGACCTCCACGCTGCCGCGCTCGACGGTCACCTCCACACGGGTACCGGATTCGCCGCGCACATTGTCAATGGCGGTGTCATAGCCAAGATCCTTGACCAGCTCGCCGTCCACGGCCACGATCACATCCCCCGTCTGGATGCCGGCTTCCTCTGCGGGGGATCCCTCCGAAACCTCAATGATGCGTGGCAGGCCGTCCTCATTGCGCTCGACGGTGACGCCGATGCCGACGGACTGACCGGATTCCTTGAGGTTGTAGGCTTCATACTCCTCGGCGGTCATATACTTGGAATACGGATCCCCGAGGCCTGCCACATAGCCCTTGAGCATGCCGTTCATCACGCCTTCCTCATCGAGCTCCGTTTCGTAGTAATTCGCCCGCACGAAGCTGTCGAGATTTTCAAGGCGTTCGTATTTTTCTGCCTTCTCCTTCACCGCCTGTACCTTCTCATTGAAGCTCTGCAGCGATACAAACCAGGTGATGATGAAGGTCAGCGCACACACGACCGCTGCAATGCTGATCGTCACGCCGATGCTGATTTTCCGGTTCAAGCAAGATCGCTCCTTTCAGACAGAATGGGTGTACTGCCGATCCTGCGGCAGACACCCGGTTTCTGCAATTTCTGTTAATAATTCAGGTAGCTGCTCGGATTGACAGCAGTACCGTTCTTGCGCACCTCAAAATGCAGATGCGGGCCGGTAGACCATCCCGTGGAGCCGACATAGCCGATGGTCTGTCCCTTGGTCACATAGTCGCCGTAGGAGACCGTAATACTTGCCATATGGCCGTAGAGGGTCGAATAGGTGCCGTCATCATGCATGATGATGACATGGTTGCCGTAGCCGTTGCCGCAGCAGTTCGAGCTCTTGCCGTAATTGTGCGTGCAGGTATTCACCGCACGGATGACGGTGCCGGAGCGCGATGCCACAACATCTGCGCCCTTGTTCTGCGCAATGTCGATGCCCTTGTGGGTGGTGCCCCAGCGCGAGCCGAATCCCGACGAAATATAATAGTACCCCGGACACGGCCAGCCGAATGCGGAATCGGAATAGGTCGTGGTCGTCGTGGTCGTTGTGGTCGTTGTCACCGGCGCCGCAGTCGTCTTAGCAGCGGTCGTCTCCACTACGACCGGTGCGGCCGGCGTCACAGGCGTATTGGCATCGGCCTGGCGCTTGGCTTCCTCGGCGGCCTTTCTGGCAGCCTCCGCCTCGGCTGCCTTGCGGGCAGCTTCCTCCTCGGCGGCCTTCTTTGCAGCATCCTCGGCAGCCTTCTTGGCGGCCTCCTCTGCCTTGCGCTTGGCTTCCTCCGCCTTGCGCTTGGCCTCCTCCTCTGCACGGCGGATCTGCTCGCGGATCTCCTCCTCGGCAGCATCGGCCAGACGGTTCTGCTCCTCGAGATTCTCGATGGAGGCATTCGCATTGGCCTGCTCCTTGGCAATGCGCTCGCGCTCTGCCTCGGATTCGGCATAGGCACTGCGCAGCTCTGCCATGGAATCCTTCATCTCTGCCTGCTTGGTCTCCTTCTCGGCCTGTGTCTGCTCGGCAAGCGCCTTCTGGGCTTCGAGCGTGGACAGATTTTCATTGTAGGCAACCAGCTCATCACGCAGATTGTTGACCAGCTCGTCATCATGACGGGCAATGCAGGAGATCAGCTCGTACTTCGACAGCAGATCATAGAAATCCGTTGCGCCGACCAGTGCGGACGCCAGCGAATCATTGCCGTTGATATACATGGCACGCAGACGCAGCTTGAATTCCTCAAGCCCCTTGTCAATGTCCTGCTCCTGCTGGTCAATGGTCACTTCCATCTGTGCAATGTCAATGTCCAGATCGTAAAGCTGTCCCTTGATCGTTTCAAGCTCCTCGTCCAGGATCTGCATATTGCTGCTGATCGCACCGATCTTTTCCTGCAGCGCTGCCTGATAGGCTTCAGTCTGCTTCTGGTCGGCGGCATACTGGGCAAGCTGTGCCTCGTATTCCTTGATCTTCTTGGTATTCTCTGCCTTCTGTGCCTCAAGCTCCGCAATGGTCGAGGCCTGTGCGGACAGGGGCTTGTAAGGCCGTGTCACCATGCCGGTGCAGCACAGAACGGCCAGCACACAGGCAAGGGTCTTTTTCAGATGTAAATGCTTCATAATTCCGCCTCCTGCGGGAATCAGACATTGATGTACTTGCGGGTACTGATCGCGCTTCCGACGGCGCCGACGAGCGCACCGCCGCAGATATACGACAGCATGACCGGCACATAGATGCTGCCGAAGGAAATGATGCTGCCGAGTCCGATGATGCTCAGGAGCGCCACCTGACTCTGGAGCGTATTCACCACGGCATCATAGGCAAGCCATGTGATGATGAGCGCTGCGATACCGGCAAAGAAGCCGGTCACCATACCCTCGATGAAAAACGGAATGCGGATGAATCCGTCCGTTGCACCGACGTACTTCATGATCTGGATCTCCTCGCGTCTTGCATAGACGGAGGTCTTGGTGGTATTGAAAATGATGACCATGGAAACAATGACCATTGCCACGATCAGCGCACCCATGACGATCGTCAGGATGGAACGGAGCTGCAGCAGGACATTGACAAAGTCATACGGCGCACGGATGGAATAGATATGGTCAAGCGTGCGGATCTGTGCGATGGTCGCGGAGATCTGCCCGATGTCCCCGACCTTCAGCCGGTAGGCATCGACCAGCGGGTTGTCATCCCCGAGCGATTCAAAGAGGACTTCGTATTCCGCCATGCTCTGCTTGAGGGATTCGTAGGCCTCCTCCTTCGAGTAGAAGCGCACCTCGGTCACATTGCTCATTTTCTGGAGCGCTGCGCCGATGTCGAGCAGCTCGTCATCGGAAATGTCATCGTCGAGATAGACAATGACTTCATTTTTCTGTTCAATGCCGCCGATGATGGAATTGACATTCATGTACACCAGTACGGACAATCCGACCAGCAGCAGCGATACCAGCAGCACGCAGAAGGAAGCGAATGCCATCATCCGGTTTTTCCAGACATTGTCCACGCCCTTCTCGACAAGATATTTGAAACCACTAATCTTCATTGGTACCTCCCACGATCTGCTCGTCCGTGCCCTCGATGATGTCGTCATAGACGATCTCACCGCCGGCAATGTTGATGATGCGTCCGCCGAAATGGCGCACCATTTCGTGCTCGTGGGTGACCATCAGAATGGTCGTGCCGCAGGCATTGATGCCGCGCAGGAGCTCGACGATCTCATAGGACAGCTCCGGGTCGATATTTCCCGTCGGCTCGTCGGCAATGATGAGCTTGGGGTCGTTGACCAGCGCCCTTGCGATCGCGACACGCTGCTTCTCGCCGCCGGACAGCTCGTCCGGGTAGGAATTGGCCTTGGCCTGCAGGCCGACCAGCGAGATCACATACTGCACACGCTTGCGGATATACCGTGCCGGCGCATCAATGACGCGCAGCACGAAGGCAATATTCTCATATACCGTCATCGAAGTGATGAGGCGGAAATCCTGAAATACGATGCCGATGGTGCGCCGCAGCTCCGGGATCTTTCTCCGGCGCAGGCGCGAGAGGTTGTAGCCGTTGACAATCACGGTTCCCTCGGTGGCGTCGATCTCCTTCAGGAGGAGCTTGATCATGGTGGATTTGCCGGCGCCGGAGGAACCGACGACAAAGGCAAAGTCACCGTCATTGATCTTCAGGCTGACATGATTCAGTGCGTCCACGCCGCTCGAATACGTCACGGACACATCCTTCAGTTCTACCATAAATTAGAATTGCACCTATCTTTCGTTGTTTTCTGTTCTTCATTCCAAATTTCCGGCTCTTTGCCGGCATCTCTCTCACTGCCTGCGAACAGGCAAAATAATAGCCTGCGTCCGCTGCGGCGCGTACACCGCAGCGGGCATCAGGCAATGCATAGTCTTGATTAGAATTTCGTGGGGTTTGCCTGCAGATATTTCTTTACCATGAGGGCAATTTTGAAGATGATCGCATGATCGAATTCACGCAGATCCAGACCGGTGAGCTTCTTGATCTTTTCCAGTCTGTACACCAGCGTATTTCTGTGAACAAAGAGCTTTCTGGAGGTCTCGGAGACGTTCAGATTGTTCTCGAAGAAGCGCTGGATGGTGAAGAGTGTCTCATGGTCGAGCGACTCGATGCTGCCGCGCTTGAACACCTCATGGAGGAAGGTCTCGCACAGGGTGGTGGGCAGGTGGTAGATCAGACGGGCAATGCCGAGGTTGTCGTAGCTGACAATGATCTTGTCCGTATCGAATACCTTGCCGACCTCCAGTGCAGTCTGTGCTTCCTTGAAGGAGCGTGCCAGATCCTTGACGCTGGTGACGGTGGTGCCGATGCCGACATTGACACGGGTGTAGAATTCGCTCGACAGGGTATCTGCAATGGAGCGTGCGAGCTTTTCGAGATCCTTGGACTCGACGCTCGACTTGATCTCCTTGACCAGAACAATATCGGACTCGGTGATATTGAAGACGAAGTCCTTGTTCTTGTCCGGGAAGAGATTCTGGATGACGTCATAGGCGGAGATGTCATTGCTGGAGACAATGCGGATCAGGAGCACGACGCGGCTGATCTCGGCATTGAAGTGCAGCTCTCTGGCCTTGATGACGATGTCGCCGGGAAGCACGTTATCGAGGACAACATTCTTGATGAAGTTGTTGCGGTCGTACTTCTCGTCGTAGTACTGCTTGATATTCGACAGGGTGATGGCAAGGATGGAGGCATACTTGGAAGCGGTCTCGTCCGTGCCCTCCACGAATACGGCATAATCGGGCTTCTGGTGGGCGCCGAAGGGCTTATAGGTGTAGCCGTCGCGGATGAAGATGTCATGCGAATCACTCAGATCCAGAGACACAAACTCATTGGTCGTGCCGACCTTGGTCAGGTCGCTGCACGCAATAATGGTTGCGTTCTCATCCACAACGCCGATGGTGGCATCCATGGTATCGCGCATCTGGTGTACTAATCCCTGGAACAGTCTGTTAGACATAAGCGAACGTCCTTTCTGATGATATTCTGGATTCCGGCGCTCTGCCGGCATGTAGTCCTGTACATATTACAAATAGTAACATATAATATTGAACATGATATGAACGAAGTGTTAACTTTCTTTATTTTTTCGTTAAAACGGCGAATATTTTCAATTTCATTTGTATATTGCTCACAAAGATTGTAACCGAAATGTCATTTTTGAGGTCGTGCAAGCCCGTGCGGAGGATCACATCCGCTCCGGGCAGTCAATTTTCAGGATGGACATGGAGTTGCGGAGCGTCTGTGCCACGGCGCGGCAGAGATCCGTGCGGAATTCGCGCAGCTCCGGCGTTTCGGCATTCTTGACGCTGCATGCATCATAGAACTTGTGGAAGAGCGTTGCCAGCTCCGTTGCATACTTCGTCATGCGCGACGGATCATACGCCTTTGCGGCTGCCGATACGATCATCGGGAATTCAGCCAGATACCGGATCAGCTCGATCTCCTGCGAGGTCTGTGCGCCCGGCAGCTCGCTGATCGGCGTGCCCTCTGCATACAGCCCCTCGGATTTCAGGTACCGCAGGATGCTGCAAATTCTGGCATGGGCATACTGTACATAGTAGACCGGATTCTTCGAGGACTGCTCCACGGCCAGATCCAGGTCAAATTCAAAATGCGAATTGGCTTCTCTCATATTGAAGAAGAACCGTGCTGCATCGAGCGGGATGTCTTCGAGCAGCGTCACCAGGCCGATCGCCTTGCCGCTGCGCTTCGAGAGCTTGGCAGGCTGTCCATTGCGGAACAGCATGACCATCTGCATCAGTACCACATCGAGCTTGTCCGTGTCCACATCCAGCGCTTTCAGTGCTGCCTTCAGACGCGGCACATAGCCGTGATGATCGGCACCCAGGACATTGATCGCCTTGTCGTAGCCGCGGGTCACGAGCTTGTCAATATGATAGGCAATATCCGGCACGATATACGTCGGAATGCCGTTGGCACGGCGCAGCACGAAGTCCTTGTCCGCGCCGAACTGCTCGGCCTTGAACCACACGGCGCCTTCCTGCTCATAGGTAAAGCCGCGCTTTGTCAGCTCGTCAATGATGCCGTCTACGCGCCCGTCTGCATGCACGCTGCTCTCGTGGAACCAGTTGTCATATTCCACGCGGTAGCTTCTCAGGTCGCGCTCAAGTCCCGCGATATTCAGCGGCAGCGCATAGCCGACCAGTGCTGCACGGCGCTCCTCCTCGCTGAGGGAAGCCAGTGCATCGCCGTGCTCCTTGTAATAATTCGCGGCATGGATGATGATGTCCCGTCCGAGGTAGACATCCTCCGGCATCGGGAAATCCGGATGATTGCCGTCCTCGCCGTACATCGCATTGGCAATGGCCTCCGGATCGTCGGCATGGGCGGTATAGACAGCCTGTCCCTTCCCGCCGCAGATCTGCATGTAGCGCAGGGAGAGGGACTTGCCGAATTTCTCGACCTGATTGCCGGCATCATTCACATAGAATTCGCGCTGCGTATCCCAGCCTGTCCATTCGAGCAGTGCTGCAATGCCGTCACCGAGCGCCGCACCGCGGGCATTGCCGACATGCATCGGGCCGGTCGGATTGGCGGAGACGAATTCCACCAGCGCACGCTTGCCCTTGCCGTCCTCGGACTTGCCGTAATCATTACCCTCGTTCAGGACAGCCTGTACGGTGTCAGAGAACCACTTCTGCTCCAGGAAGAAATTCATGAAGCCCGGGCCTGCGATCTCGGCGCGGGTGAAATAGCTTCCGGAGAAATCCAGCGCACCGATCAGCAGCTCTGCGATCTGGCGGGGCGCCTTATGCAGCGCCTTGGCCGAAGCCATTGCGATATTCGATGCAAAATCGCCGTGGGACTTGTCCGCCGGCACCTCGATCTTGAAGGCCGGGATCGGCTCGTCTGCAATTGCGCCCTCTGCGGTGAGCCGTCCCAGGGCAGCCAGCAGCATGTCCCGCAGCTGCGCCTGTGCGGCATCCATCATATTTGTCATGTGGGTTTCCTCCCTTGTTTTCAGTGAATGGTGACCTTCCGGATCTCTGTGCGGATCTCATTATCCGACAGCAGCGTGGCATTGGCATCGACCGTATAGCGGAAGCTCAGTGAGCCGCCCTCATCCGTCAGATCACAGCGGATCCATTTGGCCAGCACCCCGACTGCAAATTCCCCGAAGGGCGTTTCGTAATGGCAGAAATGCTTGGCACCCTTCTGCACGACCAGATGCGTCTGGAATGTCCCTGAGCGGATCACGGAAACCATTCCGTCCGGTGCATAGCGAAGCTGCATCTGCGAGCCCTCCATGCCGGTAGCCTCAGTCTCCTCATATTCGATCACGCGGTCGCCGTTCTGATCCTTGTAATAGGAAATCTCGGTATCCAGGGTGCTTTCCGTTGCTTCGTCACCCTCGCGCTGGACGCTGGTAAGCGTCATGACCCATTGTTCTTTCAAGCTCTCAAACTCCTCTGTTTCAGATCCGGGAACTGAATACCTGTCCGTTGACCGCATCTGCCAGGAAATTTCTGGCATTGGTGCGGAACATGGACACGCTGTCCGACACATAATAGACATTATGCCCCTTTTCCGTGCTGTCCGTCAGCAGATCCTGCTCCTTCAGAATGCGGGCGGTGTACTTTGCCGCCTCCTCGCTTGCAGAGATCAGCCGCACGCCCTCGCCCATAATATCCCCGATGGTCTCGGCAATGATCGGATAATGCGTACAGCCGAGGATCAGGCAGTCTACCCCCGCCTCGCGGATGGGTGCCAGGTATTCCTCCGCAGCCAGCCGGGTGATGGGGTTGTTCCGGTCGGTATAGCCGTACTCGACCAGATGCACGAAGAGCGGACAGGCCATCGCGGTGACATTCACGCTCGGATCAATGGAATGGATGGCATTCTCATAGCTGCCGCTTGCCACGGTCGCAGGCGTGCCGATGATGCCGACACGGCCGTTTTTTGTGATCTCACAGGCGGTATGTGCCGCCGGATAGACCACGCCGGTGAAGGGCATGTCATCCACCGGAGAATCGGCACCGAGCATGGAGCTGACGGTGCCGCAGGCAGCAATGATCATCTTGACCGGGTGCCGCCGCAGGAAGGCAATGTCCTCCTGCGTATAGCGCTCAATGGTCTGGCGGGAGCGCGTTCCGTAGGGGATCCGCGCCGTATCACCGAAATAAATGATATTCTCATGCGGCAGTATCTCACCGAGCACCTTGACGGCAGTCAGACCGCCCATGCCCGAATCAAATACGCCGATCGCATCACGGTTCATAGAAGCCTCCTCAGCAGCGGCGGTCATTGCTGTCAAGCGCCTGCTCAAGCAGCTTATCGACCAGATAGGTGGGCTTCATGCCGAGGTGACGCATGAGCTTGGGATACATGCTGATTTCCGTGAAGCCGGGCATGGTGTTGATCTCATTGACGATGATCTCGCCGTCTTCCTTCAGGAAGAAGTCCACGCGGGACAGTCCCTTGCAGCCCATAGCCTTGTAGGCACGGAGGGCTTCTGCCTGGATCTCGCGTCCTTTTTCGAGGGTCAGCTCGGCAGGAATGGAGAGCTGGGAGCCGTCGAGGACATACTTGGCATCGAAATCGTAGAATTCCTTGCAGGAGGAGATCTCACCGACGAACGATGCAAACGGTGCATCGTAGCCGAATACAGCGACTTCGAGCTCGCGTCCGGTGATGCATTCCTCGATGATGACCTTGTCATCGTGTGAGAATGCCTCGCGTACACCGGCCAGCATTTCCTCTTCATTTTCGGCGCGGTGAACGCCGATGGAGGAGCCGGAATTGGCGGGCTTGATGAAGAGCGGATAGCCGAGCTCCCGGGCGATCTCGCTGCAGCGGCTCTGGAGCTGCTTCATCTCATGGGAGAAGATCTGGCGCCATTTTGCGGTGTGTACGCCGTTATAATCCAGAATGGTGTGGGTCACAGCCTTGTCCATGCAGGCAGCGGAAGCCAGCAGGCCGCAGCCGACATAGGGGATCTTGGCCAGATCCAGCAAGCCCTGGATGGTGCCGTCCTCACCGTTGCGGCCGTGTAAAACGGGGAATACGACGTCGATCTTCTTGACAACGACCTCGCCGTTTTCGAGGGTAATGATGCCCTTGTGGACGGGATCCGGGGAAAGCACCGCGGAAACGCAGTCGGAATCATATTCCCATTCACCGGTCGGGATCGCAGAGGTCTCGCCGGGATAGTAGAGCCATCTGCCCTTCTTGGTGATGCCGATGGTGATGACATCATACTTGTCCCTCGGAATATTCTCGATGACAAACGCTGCGGATTTCAGCGAAATATCGTGCTCGCTGGATGCACCGCCGAAGAGGACTGCCACTTTTGTCTTAGCCATGTTCATTCGCTCCTTACTCGTTCAGGTGACTGCACGCAGATCTGCGCACAGATATACATTTACTATTCTACCACATCTGACGGAAAACTGCAAGGGTTTTTTCAAAATTATTCAGAATCCGCCGTCTTCATTGCAGTCTATGCGTTACACCTTTCAAAAAGAACCCCCGCATTCGCGGGGGTTCCAGGGTTTCAGTCATCGGGATTCTCAACGATCTCTGTCTCAACATGGGGAATGCCCTGCTTCTTTGCCAGCTCTTCGGCTCTGGCAGCGGCAGCAGCCTCAATATCCTTGCCCAGCAGCTCCGGCAGCTCCATGCCGGCCTGCTTGAACAGCTCATTGAGCGGAGGAACAGACTTCATCAGACCGGAAATAAAACCGGCTGTCGAGCTCTGCCCGTCGGCACCGCCCTGACCGCTGTCCCAGACAGTGATCTTGTCGATCTTGATATTCTTGATGGCCTCGACCTGAATAGCAACCAGATCCTCGAGCTTCTCGGCGATCAGGAGCTTCACGGCTGCATTCGCATCGCCGCCGGCAGCCTCCACAATTGCACGCATACCTTCTGCCTGACGGGTCAGGATCTCCTGCTGACCCTTTGCCTCAGCCTCCATACGCGCATAGATCGCGTCGGCTTCGCCTCGTGCCTTGCGGCGGATCACCTCAGCCTCGGCCTCGGCGCTGATCTCTGCCTTTTCCTTCTCGATCTCGGACTTGACGATGACGTCGGCCTTCTGGGTCGCCTTTTCCAGCTCGGCACGCGTCAGCTCAGCTTCCTGCTGTGCCGTATACGCTTCCTGCTTTGCCTTCGCCTGCTGTACTGCCTCGGCAGCTACCGCACGGCGGGTGGCCTCTGCCTCGCGCTCGCGGCGGGTCGCCTCGGAATCGGCAATGGCTACCTTCGACAGGTTCTCACCTTCGATGGCAGCTGCATTGGCCTTGGCTACCTGCACGCGCTGATCCTGCTGTGCATTCGCCTGGCCGATCTCACCATCACGGTTCTGCTCGGCAACGCTGCGCTTGGCATCGTTGACGGCCTTTGCAGCCGCTTCCTTACCAAGAGCATTCAGGTAGCCGGATTCATCGGTAATATCGGTCACATTGACGTTAATCAGACGCAGACCGATCTTCTTCAGCTCGATCTCAACGTTCTTGGAAACAGCGACCAGGAACTTGTCACGGTCGGCATTGATCTCCTCAATGTCCATCGTGGCAATAATCAGACGAAGCTGACCGAAGATAATATCCTTTGCCAGCTCCTGAATTTCCACGAGCTTCAGACCCAGCAGACGCTCAGCCGCATTCTGCATCACGCCCGGCTCCGTGGAAATACCAACGGTGAATCGGGACGGTACATTGATACGGATGTTCTGCTTGGACAGGGCATTGCGCAGGTCTACGTTCATGGAGATCGGAGTCAGATCCAGATATTGGTACGACTGGATGACCGGTACGATGAAGGCCGCACCGCCGTGGATGCACTTGGCACTCCGGGGATTGCCGAATTCATCGGTTCCGACCTTACCGTAAACGACCAGGATCTTGTCGGACGGACATTTCCGGTACCGTGAGAGAATGGCGACGATCGTAGCAAACAGAATCACCACGATCACACAGATGACCAGAAGCACTGCAAAGTTGTTCATAACGGTTCTCCTTTATAATAATGTAAAACGGATTATGTTCACGGACATCCGTCCGCAGGGAGCTTTGTCAGGCGCTTTCGACCACCAGCGAATCCCCGATCACATCGGTCACAACGACCTGCGACCCGGTCGCAAGCGGCTGTGCACCGGCATTGACAGCATCGAATTCGCAGAAGCGCCCCTGGAGCTGCATCGTGATCTTGCCGCTGCCGGCATTCTTCGGCGGCACTGTCAGATAGACCGTCGCCGTCTCGCCAATGGCATTTTTCAGATTGATCGCGCCGTTTTCAGCCAGCTTCCGGGAAGCCTGCACCAGCTTTGCCACAAGCAGCATCATGGCCGCGCCGCACAGCGCACCGATCGCAATGCCGCCAAGCGGTGCCAGCCCTGAGCTGACACAGATGATCGACACCCAACCGAAGACCGCCAGGAATGTCACGATCGTCTGTACGGTCAACAGCTTGAAATTGCCGAAATCTGCCGGATTTCCGCCGTCGGCCATCTGGGAGATGTCCGTTTCCAGCGTATCCGGGATGCCGTTGCCGTCCAGATCCAGCCCGCCGTCAAGTCCGTCGATGCCCGAGGTGTCCGAGACATCCACACCGCCGTCCGCATGCCCGCCGATCATCGTCAAAAGCAATTGCAGCACCAGAATCAGCGTGGACGGTATAGCGATACAATAGAGCACCCGCATCAGGTCACTGAGCGATGCCCACCAATCCTGCATTCCCTGCATCAAAATCCCTCCTGTTCCTGAAATGAGATGTCGGAATGGATTCGTGTAAATTTCATTTACTGAAACTATTATACCGCATCCGGAGAATTTTGTCAATAGCTTTTGGAAATTTTTCCGGAAATTCCGACAAGGTTTTTTTAGTTTGCCGTGTAAACAAAAGTAAAACCGGAGGTAAACCAGGCAATTTTCAAGCAATGTCTGATATTTTGTGAATTTTCTGAATTTTTTTGAAAAAGCACTTGCTTTTTCCGGAAAAGTATGTTACAATAGTAATCAAAGCAGTAAACAGAGTTTACCGAATTGCAAAAGCAAGCCACCAAAGGAGATGATCGCATGGATAACGCAGAGCTCGGCAGAAGACTGAAAGCAGCCAGAATCGCCAAAAAGATGACACAGCGTGAGGTCGTGGGGGACTTTATCACGCGCAATATGCTCAGCCAGATCGAGAGCGGCGCCGCTACCCCGTCCATGAAGACGCTCGAATACCTTGCGGGCGTGCTTGATCTGCCGATGGAAAAGCTCCTGTCGGATGCTGCCGCAGAAACCGAGCGCACCGGGATGAATACGCTGCAGGAGGCCAAGCAGCTTGTGCGCGACAGATCGTGGGAGGCCGTCCTTGCGCTCGAGGATCCGTCCGGCCTGCTCGCTGATGAGCTGCATGCCATCCGCTGCATCGCCCATCTCGAGCTTGCCGGGAAATTCGCACGCAGCGAGGATACCGAGCAGCTTCAGACTGCGGTGTACCATGCCCGTCAGGCTGCGATCGAGGCCGGCCAGGGCATCTATTCCAATGCCGCCCGCGCTGCCGAAGCCAACCGCCTCATTGCCCAGATCGCCCAGCACCTGAGCGAGTACTACTCCGCCCTCGCCGGAAGCGTTTAACGCGGAGAAAAAGAAGAAAAACTATGAAAAAACAGAGAGAAACGCTTGACAAGACCCCAAAAATATGATATAATTGGAGTACCTCTTCACGGGGGTGCTTTTTTTGTGCTTTTCGCAGCCCCGTTATCTGAGGGAGGCAAACAACCTAAAGCGTCCGGATATGGCCGCTTTTGCCGATTTCCGGATGAACTAATCTATCAGGAGGTGCCGATATGAGAGTTAAGGTGACTTTGGCTTGCACCGAATGCAAGCAGCGTAACTACGTTACCAAGAAGAACAAGAAGAATGATCCTGACCGGATCGAGATGAAGAAGCACTGCAAGTTCTGCAGAAAGCATACTGTGCACAAGGAAACCAAGTGATCGGAGGGCTGAAGCATGGCGAAGGATAAGAAAAAAACTTCGGATACCGCAGCAGCTTCCGAGCAGGAAGATTCCAACACCAAAAGCGCAAAGACAGATACGTCTGACGCAGACAAAAAGGCAAAATCTGACAAGAAATCAGGTAAAAAGTCCAAGAAGGATGAAAAGCAGCTGAATTTCTTCCAGAAGATCGGCAAGTGGTTCCATGACCTCAAGATCGAGTTCAAGAATGTCACATGGCCGACCAGACAGACCGTCATCACCAATACCAGCGTCGTTCTGGCAGTCCTTGTCAGCGGCAGCATCATCATTGGCCTGATCGACTCCGGTCTGTTCAAGCTGATGCAGTTCCTGCTTTCAGCAGCCAACAATTGATTCGCGTCAGAAACACGACAGGCAATCAGGGAAACTGAAACCAGAACAATTATCAGAACAGTTTCATTTGCACCGGCAAATGAAACCTGAAAACCTGAAAGAAAAGGAGTAAGCGATATGGCAGATGTTCATCATCCCCAGAACGAGACGGCTGCTTCGGATTCTCCGAGGTGGTATGTCATCCATACCTATTCCGGCTATGAAAACAAGGTCGAGCAGAATATCAAAAAGGTCGTTGAGAACCGCGGTCTGCAGGATCTTGTGCAGCAGGTTCTGATTCCCGTTGAAAAGGTCAAGGAGATCAACGGAAACAAGGAAAAGGTGATCGACCGCAAGATCTATCCCGGCTATGTCCTTGTCAAGATGATCTACACCGAGGAGACCTGGGCCGTTATCCGCAGTACACGCGGCGTGACAGGCTTTGTCGGCCCTGATTCCAAGCCCACTCCCCTCTCCGACAGAGAGGTTGCTGCAATGGGCGTTGACGCACCGTCTGCCGGTGTCATTGAGGTCGGCTACAAGGAAGGCGACGATGTCCGCATCATCGCAACCAACCTCAGCGGTATGTCCGGTAAGGTCAGCCGCATTGACGAGGCAAACGGCACGGTGGAGGTGCTGGTCGATTTCTTCGGCAGACCCACCCCGACCACACTTGCACTCGGTCAGGTCGTCAAGCTCGACGATTGATCCTGCATTCCGCGTGTAAGTCAGACAAGCAAGAAGCATCCGCAGCCGTTCACCGGCTTTGCGGAAACCGTGGGAGAGCAGTCAGGCGTTTCTCATTCCCTGCTGCCCGCCTTTACCACATTTATGGAGGTGCAATATCATGGCACAGAAAGTTGTAGGCTATATCAAGCTGCAGATTCCCGCAGGTAAGGCAACACCTGCTCCGCCGGTAGGTCCGGCACTCGGTCAGCACGGTGTCAATATCGTTGCGTTCACCAAGGACTTCAACGAGAGAACCAAGAACGACATCGGCCTGATCATCCCGGTTGTCATCACCGTTTATGCTGACCGTTCCTTCACATTCATCACCAAGACTCCTCCGGCAGCAGTCCTCATCAAGAAGGCCTGCGGCATCGAGAGCGGCTCCGGTGTGCCGAACAAAACCAAGGTTGCAAAGATCACCAAGGCTCAGGTTCAGCAGATCGCAGAGACCAAGATGAAGGATCTGAATGCAGGCTCCCTCGAGACTGCTATGAGCATGATCGCTGGTACCGCTCGTTCCATGGGCGTTGTTGTAGAGGACTGAAGCGCAAATAGTTCTCAATAAGTACAGTGGGAGGAACACTTTCCGCTAACCGGATATGCGCCAGAAGCAGTCCGGTACTACCACTACTATAGGAGGAAAAGATATGAAACACGGCAAGAAGTATGTTGACAGCCTCAAGACCGTCGAGGCTGGCAAGGTATATGAGTCCGCTGAGGCGCTGGATCTGGTTTG
Source organism: uncultured Ruminococcus sp. (assembly GCA_902783005.1). GTDB lineage: Bacteria > Bacillota > Clostridia > Oscillospirales > Ruminococcaceae > UBA3855. Next base: position 26,694 of record CACZPI010000120.1, read on the forward strand.
CAAGAACGCCAAGGCAAAGTTTGATGAGACCGTTGAGGTACACATCCGCCTCGGCGTTGACTCCCGTCACGCTGACCAGCAGGTGCGTGGTGCAGTTGTACTGCCCAACGGTACCGGTAAGAAGGTTCGCGTCTGCGTATTCTGCAAGGAGGACAAGTACGAGGCTGCTCAGGCAGCAGGTGCTGAGTTCGTCGGCGGCCAGGATCTCGTTGACAAGATCATGAAGGAAAACTGGATGGACTTCGATGTGGTGATCGCATCCCCGGACATGATGGGTCTGGTCGGCCGTCTCGGTCGTGTACTCGGCCCGCGCGGTCTGATGCCGAACCCGAAGGCCGGCACGGTTACCCCGGATGTTGCCAAGGCTGTTACTGAGGCTAAGGCTGGTAAGATCGAGTATCGTCTCGACAAGACCAACATCATCCACTGCCCGATCGGCAAGGCTTCCTTCGGTGCTGAGAAGCTCGACCAGAACCTGTCTACCCTGCTTGAGGCTGTTGTCAAGGCAAAGCCGGCTGCAGCAAAGGGTACCTATCTGCGTTCCTGCACCGTAACCTCGACCATGGGTGTCGGCGTTCCGGTTGCTACTCAGAAGTACGGTGTCTGATTGAAACCACAACATCCCATCTCCGGAAACGGGGATGGGATGTTTTTATGCATAACCCGCAAAAATGCCCCTGACCAATCTCCCGATCGGTCAGGGGCAAGTTACATGAGAGGGGTAATGCTTATTCCGTGACAGGCAGCGTTACCAGGCTGACAAGGCTCTTGAGGATCAGGAGCGAATCGTCACCGGTCACCTTCGTGTCAATGTTGACATCGGCATTGGTCCTGCCGTTGTCGGTCAGCTCGACCATGCCCAGCAGATTCTTGTTGAGCTGGATGACATCAAGAAGCTCGACCTTGCCGTTTTCATCCACATCACCGTAGACAGCCACTTCCGGAGCATAGGTATCCAGAGTCTCAGCGGTAGTCTCCGTGGTCTCCGTGCTGTCCGTTGCTTCCGTCGGAACCGTCGCGCCGCTGCCGTACAGATCCTTCGGCAGCTCGTCAAGCGTGATGCACAGCTCGCTCTGGTAGGTATTGATGAGCGTATCGACATTCTGGTAATTCTCGCCGGAAATGAACTGCGGTGCACCGCTCTCGCCGTCATACCAGGTGCAGAAGTACAGCCAGTATGCCTGCTCGACCTCCATATTCTCAACGCTCGGAATGGAGTCATTCTCCGGCATGGAAACCATCTTCTTGTTGTCCACATAGCCTACCTGCGACCAGAAGACCTTGGATTCTGCATCCTCGTTCGGGCCGGAGGTCTTGCCGTCATGGCGGTTGTACTGGGTATTGTACTTATCAAAGCCGACAATATCGACATAGTCATCGCCCGTGTACCACAGCGCGGATTCATCCGACCATGCGTACAGGTTCTGCTCCCAGATCAGGTTGTGCAGGCCGTATTCATTCGTCAGCTTGTCGTAGAGGTACTTCCAGAGCTCATTGTAGACCTTGGCGCCCTCCTTCGACCACCAGAACCACGCACCGGAACCGTCGGCATTGTTGCCGGGGTTGCCTTCTGCCTCATGCAGCGGACGGAAGATGATCGGCACGCCTGCATCCTGGCAGCGTTTGAGCTCGGCGGCAACCAGACGGATGGCCTCATTGTAGAAGACATTCTCCTTGGTGCCCTCGATCATGACATTGGCGGTCACCCAGTCGGTCTGGGTGTCGTAGGTGAACTGCTGCCAGTCATCGGAGATCTTGGTGATATTGCCCTCGTCGTCGATCTCGAAATCAGCCATCTGGCGCGGTACCGTGCAGTGCCACGACAGCGTGCAGATACCGTTCTGCTCGGTCGCCCACTTGATCATGCGGTCGGTTACACCGTCATCCCAGCAGAAGCCCGGATTGTGGGTGTTCATATCAAAGCCGCGGATCGCCGGATAATGACCGGTCGTCTCGTACAGGTAATCGCATTCCTGGTTGTAGTTATTGTAGCCGTAGCAGCGGTTCTGGGTGTTGTAGACGTAATCCTGTCCCTTTTCATCGACGCAGTGCCACGGGAACTTGTTGCCCTGCTCGTCCTCACCGTAATCGCCTTCTACGATCGTGTACTCCTTGCCGTTCTCGTCAATGCACTTGTCCTGAGATGCATCATAGCGGATGGAGGTCTGCACGCCGTGGCCGCCGCCGTAGATCTCCTGCTGGCCGGTCAGGACATGCTTGCCGTAAACGGAATTGAGATACTTCATAAGTGCCTGTGTCTCCGGGGTAGCCTTGGGATCGCTCAGGGTGGCAGTACCCTTCAGCTCCGGGAGCACGGCCTTGGAAACAGTGATGGTGTCATAGGCGCCGTAGCCGTACTGCGGCTTGAGCACGATCTCATTCACGCCGGCCTTCATGCGGAATACACCGAAGGTCATGTCCGTCCATTCCGGGGTGTAGGGCATATTGAAGGTATAATCAATGCCGTTGACGGAAATGGTCTGCATCCGGGAGCCGCCCTCACCGCTGAGGATCTGTGCGGCACGCACGTCGATCTGGTACATGCCCTCCTCCTCGACCTCGATCTCAAAGGAGATCGGGCTTGCAGTCAGGTAGGCAAAGCCCTCGCCGGAATAGCCCGGGAGCTGGTTCTCATAAATGGAAGTCCAGACATCCGCACCCTCGAGGGTCTCGACCTCATAGGTGCCAAGTCCGCCGGCAGCCGTTACGGTGCCGGGCATCATGCCGATCAGGGAGCCGCAGAGAGCAGCCGCGGAAACCGCACTCAGCAAACGCTTGAAATTCTTCATAATATCCTCCTCTTTCTATCAGTGCATTTTCTGTTTTTAGCTTACTAAATGGTAATTCGTCCTCTCTATTATGCCATTTTCAGCTTACAACCTTATTATAGCATATTTTAACCGCGGATGCTATCTGCACTTTCACCAAATTATCTGAATATTTTTGGTGAATTCTTACAATCTGTTAGGTAAAAAACGCAGAGCTTAGCAGCTCTGCGCTTAAATGAAAACTTAATTATCCTTGTGGCCGAGCAGATCGCGGAGCTGACCGAGCAGGTCACCGCCGGAAACGGAAAGGCTGCCGACATTCTCACAGATGCGCTCGAGGTATTCAAGCTCCTTGAGCTTGCGGAGAGTCTCGTTTTCATCGAGGAGCTTGGCGGTATTGAGCAGCGAGCGCGTGGAAGCGACCTCCTCGCGGCGCGTAATGACATTCGCCTGCGCACGCTTCTCGGCAAGGAGAACCGTATTCATGATCTCCCGCACATCACCGGGCAGGATCACATCACGCACGCCCGCATCCGTCACCTCAAAATGCAGCACCTCTGCACGGGGCCTGAGGAGTGCAAGCAGCCGCTCCCCGACTGTATCACGCTGGTTGAGCAGCTCGTCAAGCGTCATGCCGGACACAAAATCCCGCACCGTAAGCTGCGCCGCCGTATAGAACTGCGCGGTGCAGTCTGTGCTTTCACGGTAAGCCGCCACAGGATCCGTGATGCGGTAGCTGCATACAAAATTCAGCCGGACACCGACACGATCCTTCGTGAGGATCTCCTGGCCGTTGAGCTGCATTTCCTGGAGGCGCGTGTCAAAGATCTTCACATCAACATTCACGGCGCAGTTCCAGAAGAAGTACATCCCCGGTTCAAGGAGCTTCTGGAATTTGCCGTCAAACAGCAGAATGCCCTGCGCGGATTCCCCGACATTCACGCGCTTCATCACGCCCGTCCGTGCGAGCGCATCACAGATGTCAAGCGGGATCGCATCCGGCACCTCCGGGGCGGTATTCTCATAATCCTCAAAGCTGTTGGCCTCCGGAATGTTCCAGAAACGGTACACGCCGGGATTCAGGCTGCTGACAAAATGCCCGCCGACATAGCGCAGGGCAATGTGACCGTCCGGGACATTCACCTCGGCGGTCTGGGCGGCAAAATCCGCATCCCGGCAGAAGGCCGCAAGCTGCTCGGCCGAATACTGCCGCTGCAAGGGCGCTGCCGTATTGACCTGGGTCTTCATTGCGGTGGATGCACCGAACAGAAAATGATGCCCCGGCTGCAGCATCTTCACGAAGCAGCCCTTCCTGAACAGGAAGCCGCGCTCCCCTTCCGAAACAATGAATTTCATAGCGATTTCCTCCTTTGTCAATTGCCAGATATTGGCATCCTTACTCGCACTTCTATCAGAGAACAAGCTCCGGAATCCCTTATCTATTATAAAGGTATAAAAGTGCATTGCTGCCGGCGCAGTACCGGCTATGAAAGCTGCCCGCAGGCAGCGGAATGATCGTTCCCGCGATCCTGACAGCGCGGCGGGCGGCAGCTGCATTCAGGCATCCGAACCGCCTTGCGGAAGCGCAAAGGCTCTGGCGCAGCGGTCGGTGTGCCGGTATCCTGCGGCCGGCAGGGCCCGTGGACTGCTCTCCCTGAGGGAGCAAGGAGACGGACAGCGGGGACTTGTTTTTGCGCGGTGCCCCCGAAGGAGCGTTCCGCAATTAATCCAGTGCAAACCAATGCAGGCTCCCTAAGCCTCCCGGAATCGAACCGGAATAAAGAGTGTTTTTTCCTCCTGAGGGAAAATACACGTTATCTGGAGAAGCGGCGGTATACGCAAGGACGCAGAGCGCTGCGCACCCCGGTGCAGTACAGATACACACGGACAGCCGGATTCACCCAATCCTATTGTAGCATATTTACGGGGGTATTGTCAAGCTGCACAAAACACGGAAAACCCCGGGGGATGATCGCTCTGCAAAGATTCTGGTAAAATGGCACAAAAAAGCAGATGTCTTCCTGTCGCAGTTGAACAAACGGAATTTACTCTTCTGTTTTCTTTGTAACTCTTCTGTTATTTTTGAAGCGAAAAATGCCGCTTTGTTACAAAACGGAATCGGAGAAATCTTAAAATTCTTTCATTTTTTATGTGCATTCTGACATACTAACGCATATTTTCGACGTTCCTTTTTGTGGATAAAATGGAAAAGGCTTCAAAAACATTGCCTTTTGTAGTGAAATGTGATATGATAGGTTCAGTCCTGAGGGGGAAGCCCCAAAGACAAACATTATGCTGAAATGCGGAGAAAGGATGAGTTGATGAGAAAAGCCAAAGTCGTAGCTATCGTCTGTGGGATGATCGTGTCCTGCCTGATTGGTGGTTTTGCTGTTGTAGAAGCAGCAACAGTCAAGTTAGATGACAGCTCTACAGAGTACGTCGATTATGCCGACTACTACGAGCCCACCAGTGTATCCACAGAGACTGCTACTACAGTAACTTCTATCGAGACGACTGCCAAGACCACGAAAATCACAGCAACAACAGAAAACACCGAGGACACCAGCGAGACTGCTGAGGATACCACAGAAGCTACCACTTCTGTGACCACCGAAACAACCGAAACCACCGAAGCAACCACGACAACGACTGAAACCGAGGCTCCGGCACCTACTACCGAGGCCGAGACCGCTGCTGAGATCGTAACCACCGAGGCTGCCACCACTGCCGCTGCACCCCAGTCCGTAGCACCTGCTACCACGCCTGCACCGGCTGCTGCTCCTACTGAAACAGAGATGACAAACCCGCCGATGCCGGTTGAGACCTGCGCAGTACTGACTGCACCGCCGGTTGTCGAGACAGAAGCTCCGGCAACTGAGCCGGTCGCAGCTGTCAGCTACGGTTCTTCCATCACCGTTTCCGAGAGCGATTACATTCTGCTGTGCAATGCAGTTGCTCACGAGGCCGGTGCCAATAATATCAGCGTGACCGAAAAGGCCAAGGTCGTTGAGGTCATCATGAACCGCGTGAATTCTTCGAGCTTCCCGAACAGCATTTACGGGGTACTGACCCAGAGGTACCAGTTCAGCGGTTCCTCTACTTATGTCAATCTCGGCACCTATTCTAACAAGGTGACCGGCATGGTCAGGGAAGCTGTTGACCTGTACCTGAGTGATCCGTCCCAGTTCAGTGAAGGCTATCTGTACTTCACCGGCGACGGCAAGCAGAACCATTTCAGATAAATTGCAGCATCCGCTGTTCTAACCGGCGGAGCAAAAATGTGATTTAGATTTTTTGATAGAAGTTCGCAAACAAATGCATAATTACATGCTGCCGGCGCGATTGCCGGCAGCATGTTTTTTTCTGTTTTTTGAGACTGCCTCCCATTTTGCGGAGAATCGCTCCTGTGAGGGGTATGGGGTTTGCAGGTGTCTGATACAGCTTTCCTGCAAGCCCGCCTTCTGCGCGATCCAGCGGGCTGTGGGGGTATTCGTCAAAAATGCAGACAAAAAGAAACCCAGGAGCACCCGGCTCCTGGGTTTTGGGGTTCTTATTCCGCTGCGATGGAAGCGATGACCTCACCGAGCAGATTGGCCGGGAGCGGCTCATAACGCAGGAATTCCATCGTGAAGCTGCCGACACCGCGGGTCACCTGACGCAGATACAATGCAAAGTCATGCATCTCGCGGGCAGGTACCTCCGCCGTGATCGTCGTTGTGCCCTTGTCTGCCGGTTCCATGCCCAGCACACGGCCGCGGCGCTTGTTCAGCTCGCCCATAATATCGCCGGTGTTGTCATCAGGTGCCGTGACAACCAGCGTTTCGATCGGTTCAAGCATAACCGGATCTGCGGCACGCATGCCTTCCTTGTAGGCGATGGAGGCAGCCATCTTGAATGCCATTTCGGAGGAATCGACCGGATGATACGAACCGTCAAGCAGCACCGCCTTCAGGCCGACAACCGGGCAGCCTGCCAGCACGCCCTTCTTGACGCAGTCCTGCAAGCCCTTCTCAACGGCCGGGAAGTAATTCTTCGGAACCGCACCGCCGAATACCTTCTCCTCAAAGACAAGGTCGTCACTGACGCACGGCTCGAATGCGATCTTGACATGGCCGTACTGACCGTGACCGCCCGACTGCTTCTTGTGCTTGCCTTCGGCTTCGACCTTCTTGCGGATCGTCTCGCGGTATGCCACCTGCGGAACGCTCAGCGTCACCTCTGCGCCGAATTTCGCAGAGAGCTTGGAAACAGCGATCTCGAGATGCTGGTCGCCCAGGCCGCTCAGGATCATTTCCTTGGTGTTCGGATCCTGCGTGTACGACAGGGTCATGTCCTCCTCGGTCAGACGCTGCATGCCGGCGGAGACCTTTGCCTCCTCGCCCTGGTTCTTCGCACGGACTGCCATTGCATAGCACGGATGCGGGAACGGGGGCATGCCGACTGCGGCCACGCGCTCCGGCGCACACAGGGTATCGCCCGTCAGCGCACCGATCTTGACAGCCGCTACAATGTCGCCTGCCTCGGCGGTCCTGACCTCGGTCTGCTTCTTGCCAAGCAGCGTGTACAGCTTGCCGATCTTCTCCTCGGCACCGGTGCGGGAATTCATGACCTGTGCATCGGCAGACAGCTTGCCGGAAAGTACCTTGATATAGCTCATCTTGCCGACAAACGGATCGGCAACGGTCTTGCAGACGAGTGCGGCCAGCGGTGCAGCAGCATCACAGGCAATTTCCGTGATGTCGTCCCCCGCCTCTGCCGTTGCGGGTGCCACCTCATTGGCGGCGGGAACGAGCAGGCCGAATTCCTTGAGCAGCATGTCAATGCCGGCCAGAGTCAGCGCGGAATTGCAGACAACCGGGGAGATCAGACCCTTGTTCATGCCGTTGTGGATGCCGTCGATCAACTCCTTCTGGGTGAATTCCTCGCCCTCGAAGAACTTCTCCATCAGTGCATCATCGGTCTCTGCAACAGCCTCGGTCACAGCGGCCTTCAGACCTTCAAGACGGTAGTCATGCTCGCTGGTCACTTCATCGGGCATCGGGATCTCCTCTGCCTTGCCGTCAGCGCCGTACTTGTAGGCCTTCATTTCGATCAGATTGATAAAGCCGGTCACCTCGCCCTTTTCGATCACCGGTACCACAACCGGGCAAACCGTCGGGCCGAATACGGTTTTCAGCTCTGTGAGGACATTATAGAAATTCGCATCCTTGTCGTCGATTTTGGTAATGGCAAACATGGTGGATTTGCCGAGCGACTGTGCCGCATCATATGCCTTGCGGGTGCCGACGCGGGGGCCGGATTTTGCGGAAACCGTGATGAGCACGGTATCTGCGGCCGCAATGCCGGAGAGCTGCTCACCGACAAAGTCGAGCATACCGGGGGTATCGAGCAGGTTGATCCAGTTCTCCTCGTAGGGAAAGCCTGCCAGAACGGTAGAAAGAGAGCCCTTGCGGCGGATCTCCTCCGGATCGTAGTCGCATACGGTCGTGCCGTCCGTGATCTTGCCGAAGCGGTCGGATGCGCCGGCCTTGTGCAGCAGTGCCTCTGCCAGCGAGGTCTTGCCGGAGCCGTGATGGCCGGCAATGGCGATGTTCTTGATGTTGCCTGCGTGGAATTGGTTCATATGGATAACTCTCCTTTACATATATAATAGCGTAGTACAGCTATGGAAGCTCGGTTCAATAGAAAAACAGGGCATCCCCCTGACGGGAATGCCCACGCGGTAGAAAACGATAATCGAACATCCGTCTGACATATCTCTATTATAGCAGTTGTGAACAAATTTTGCAATGCAAAGCGGATAAATTCTATGTATAGTCTATTTATCCGGTATGCGTTTTGTACACAATGCACAAAAATTCCGCCAGATATGCGAGCTATCGTGTGATAGTAACTATATCATTTTGGAAATGTCGATATTCCGACGCTCCCGGATGGATTGGCAAAACCGGAAAAAAATGGGTATCACAGCTTGTAATACCAGGGCGGGAAATGGCAGGAAATTTTCCACAAGCTGCATGCAGGGCTTTTCTGCGCGGGTTTTCCACTGTTTCAACCGAGTTTTCCACAAACGCAAAAAATGACAAGTTGGAAACAGCGTGTTTTTGACACAGTTTTCCACATGAAAGTGGAAAACGATGTGAAAAGATTTTCATTGCACCTTGTATACTGCCCCTTTCCGTGTCCCATACTGAGGGAAATCATCTGCAAAGGAGGCATCTGTATGCCGTTGATCCATGCACCCCTTGTCCGCGGGGTAAGCCGGAGGGTCATTGAGATCCCCCACCCGCAAAGCCCGTGCTTCGCAAGGGCAGTATTCTACCTCAAGCCCGATATTCCGGATATTCCGCTGTCTTCCCTGCGGCGGGAGGCGGAGGGACTGCTGGCTGATTATGCGAAAAGCCGCCGCCGGCAGATCCCGGGTGTGATCTGGTTTCTCCTTGGTGCCGCGGC